>NZ_JBEYTZ010000017.1:0-186048 GCF_040643215.1 Streptomyces sp. NPDC047315
GCGAACTCCCGCAGCGCGTCCGCCATGTCGCGGTACGCGTCCTCGTCGACGTTCGGCCACCCCACGCCCACGACGTCCAACATCGTGTCGACGCCTTCAGGAATCGTGTAACCCATCGTGATCTCTCCCCCGTGCTGTTGCTGCGTGCACCGCGACAACTGGTACCCATGGTGCCGCGTGATCATGACATGGAGGGTCGGTTCCGCCAGGTCCAGCGCTGAGGGTGGGGGAGGGGCGACGGTGCGTTCGAATCCGCAGGTGGCGGCCGTGCCGGCGGTTCGCGGCGCGGGCCGCCGGGGCGCAATTGGAACCAGGGCGGTGCCATCCGCGAGGATGGGGGTATGACTGCCCAGATTCTCGATGGCAAGGCCACCGCCGCAGCGATCAAGTCCGAACTGACCGCCCGCGTGGCGGCGCTCAAGGAGAAGGGCGTCGTCCCCGGGCTCGGCACGCTCCTCGTCGGCGACGACCCGGGCAGCCGTTGGTACGTCAACGGCAAGCACCGCGACTGCGCCCAGGTCGGCATCGCGTCCATCCAGCGCGAACTTCCCGACACCGCCACGCAGGAGGAGATCGAGGCGGTGGTCCGGGAGCTCAACGACAACCCCGAGTGCACCGGCTACATCGTCCAACTCCCGCTGCCGGACGGCATCGACACCAACCGCGTCCTGGAGCTGATGGACCCGGCCAAGGACGCCGACGGGCTGCACCCGATGAGCCTGGGCCGGCTGGTGCTGGGCGTGCCCGGGCCGCTGCCCTGCACCCCGTACGGCATCGTGCAGCTGCTGCGCCACCACGACGTGGAGATCAAGGGCGCGAACGTGGTCGTCGTCGGCCGCGGGATCACCATCGGGCGGCCGATGCCGCTGGTCCTGACGCGGAAGTCGGAGAACGCGACGGTGACGCAGTGCCACACCGGCACCCGCGACCTCTCCGCGCACCTGCGGCAGGCCGACATCATCGTGGCGGCGGCCGGCGTGCCGCACCTGATCAAGCCGGAGGACGTCAAGCCGGGCGCCGCGGTGCTGGACGTCGGCGTCAGCCGGGACGAGAAGGGCAAGATCGTCGGCGATGTGCACCCCGGGGTCGCGGAGGTGGCCGGCTGGGTCGCCCCGAACCCGGGCGGCGTCGGCCCGATGACCCGCGCGCAACTCCTGGTGAACGTGGTCGAGGCGGCGGAGCGCGCGGCGGAAGAGGCAGCGGAGGGCTGAGTTGGCCATGGACGTACGGACGAATGGCGACCGGGAGACCGGTCGGGAGGCGGAGGGGCCGCCGTCGGCTGGCGGCGCCGGCGGCGGTGCCGGCGGCGGCGTCGCCGAGGGTCCCGACGAAGGCGTCGAGGCCAGCGCGGAGGCCGCCTCCGAGGAAGGCGCGGACGAGTCTGGCGCGGACGCGTCCGGTTCGGGTGAGCCCGGCTCGGGTGAGTCCGGCGGCGTCGGCGGCGAGAAGGGCTTCACCCGTCGGCCGCCGAAGATGACGACCGACACCGCGCGCCCGGAGGGCGGCGGCCGGGCCGCGCCGGGCGACGCCCCCGCGCCCGCCCGGCAGTGGCCGCTGCTGACCGTGACGGGGCTGGTCGCGCTCGGTCTGGTGGTCGTGGGGACGGACCCGTTCTCCGGGGCGTTCCGGCTCGGCGCCCTGATCATCGGCGCCGCGCTGATCACGGCGGCCGTGATGCGACGGGTCCTGCCGTCCGTCGGCATGCTGGCCGTGCGGTCGCGGTTCACGGACATGATCACGTACGGGCTGCTGGGCACGGTCATCTGTCTGCTGGCGGCGATGGCGCAGCCGAACCCGTGGCTGGACATCCCGTTCCTGGAGGACGTGGTCCACTTCCTGGTCGGCCGCGAGACGAGATGACGGCGCGGTGATCGCCGCGTGACGTTGGACGGCGCCCGCCCTCCCGGTAGGGGAGGGCGGGCGCCGTCGTTTCGTCAGCCGCGGTCGTCCGCCGGGCGCGGTCCATCGGTGCTTCCCCTGCCTCCCGTACCTCCCGTGTCGTCGAAGGTCGTGGCGGGGCCGGTGCGGAGGATGTCGCGGGCCTGTTCGGCGGCGTGGACGATGCTCTCGCTGATGAAGTCGAGGAAGCGGGCGACGTTCTCCAGGCGGGTGGCGGCGGGGGTGCGGGGCCCGAGGACGGCGACGCCACGTCGGGCGACCTCGACGAGTTGGTCGTTGGACCGGGCGCTGGCGACCGTCGCCTGGAAGAAGAGGTCGTCGTCGACGAGGTAGCGGTCACGACGGCGCTCGTCGCGCTCCCGCCGGACGAGGCTCTGGCTCTCCAGGAAGGTGATCGCCTTGGAGACGGACGCCGGGCTGACCTGGAGGTGCTGGGCGAGCTGGGACGCGGTGAGGCTGCCGCTGTCGGTGATGAACAGCGAGGTCAGCACCCGGGCGGGCATCTTTGCCAGGCCCGTGGCCATGAGGCTGGTGGTCAGCACCTCCGCGTAGTCGGCCACGGCTTCGCCGTCGCGTCCGTGCGGATGGGACACCGGCTCCGACGTCCGCGCGGCGGCCGGACCGCGCCGGTGGACGCGGCGTTCGGTGGCGCGCTGGGCGAGGTCGGCGCGGTACGCCGTGGGCCCGCCGTTGCGCATGACCTCGCGCGTGACCGTGGACGTCGGACGTTCGAGACGGCGGGCGATCTCGGCGTAGGGGAGGCTGTCGGCCAGCCCCAGCGCGATCTGTCGTCGTTCCTGCTGGGTGAGCCTGCCTCCCGGCATCGCGTTCTCCTCGGTGCTCCGTGCGGTGGTTCCTGACGCCCTGACCTGCCCCACGGTAGCGTTTACTCCCTTTCCATTGCAACGAAGGTCGATGCTTTCATTGCGTTATGCGTCAAGCAAGTGCAACGCTTTACCTGCTCCGACCTGCATAAATGATGATGCATTGCAATATTGGTCTTGCTGGAATGTGGAAAGCAACGTAGCGTTTCGAATGTCAGAAACGACGAGCGAGCGCAGGAGGAACACCATGCAGAAGTTCGACACCCCCACCCCGATCTCCACCGTCCTGACCGTCCCGGCCGGCCGCGTCCGCTTCATCGCCGCCGACCGCGCGGACACCGCCGTCGAGGTCCTGCCCGCGGACCCCACCAAGAGTCGCGACGTCCGGGCCGCCGAGCAGACCGCGGTCACCTACGCGGACGGCGTCCTGCGCATCGACGCCCCTGGGCCCGCGAAGGAGTACGTCGGCCCTGTCGGAGCCCTGGAGGTCACCGTCCAACTGCCCGTGGACTCCCGCGTCGAGGTCGAGGCCGCCACCGCCGAACTCCGCGGCGTCGGACGCCTCGGCGACGTCGCCTTCGTCGGCGCGCACCGCCGGATCAAGCTGGACGAGGCCGCGAGCGTCCACCTCACCGCGATCGACGGTGACGTGGAGATCGGCCGCCTCAACGGCTCCGCCGAGATCACCACCGCACGGGGCGACATCAGGATCACCGAGGCCGCGCGCGGCACGCTCGTGCTGGACACCCAGTACGGAGACATCACGGTCGGTGCCGCCGTCGGCGTCTCGGCCGCGCTGAAGGCCCACGCCGGCCACGGCCGGATCGACAACGCCCTCAAGAACGACGGCTCCGTGCAACTGGACATCCAGGCCACCACCCCGCACGGCGACATCACCGCCCGCAGCCTCTGAAGGAACCGCGCGGCGAACACCACCAGGATCGTCCGGCCGGCCCCCCGCTCCACGACCAAGGGGCCGGAGCAGCCATCGCCCACGCCTACGCGAAAGAGGGAACCCGTGATGAACACCAGCACTCCCGCGCACCCGACGACGTGGACCGGCATGGTGCCGGTCGACGACACGGCCCTGGCCGTCACCGACACCGGCGGCCCCGGCGTCCCGGTGGTCTATCTCAACGGCCAGTTCGCCACGCAGGGTTACTGGCGGCGGGTCCTCGCCGACCTGGGGCCGGACCGGCGGCACATCACCTACGACGAGCGGGCCCGCGGCAAGAAGTCCCTGTGCTCGTCGGACTACTCCTTCGAGGCCGCCGTCCGGGACGTCGACGCCGTCCTTGAGGCCCGGGGCGTGGACCGGGCGGTGCTGGTGGGCTGGTCGTACGGCGCGGTCGTCGCCGCCCACTGGGCCAGCCGGAACCCGGAGCGCACCCAGGGCGTGGTCATGGTCGACGGAGCCTTCCCACACGACTGGCTCGACGACGCGATGGAGCGCCGGATCCGGACGCTCTTCCGGCGCGTCGGGTGGATCGCACCGCTGACGCGCCTGACGGGACTGACCCCGAGGATGACCCCCGAGCAGATGGCGAACAGCAACATCGAACTCGGCAAGCTCTCCCGGGAGCGGGAACTCGGCCCCGTACTGGACTCCATCACAGCCCCGGCGCGGTACGTGATCGCCTCCGGGAACTCCCTCGGCAGCCGCGGCGACGAGCAGGAGCGGATCCGCGCGAGCCTCGCCGCGGTGACCGCGCGCAAGCCGAACATCACCAGCACCAAGGTCGCCAGCAACCACGACGCGATCCTCAGGAAGGACTTCGCGGCGGTCGCCGAGGCCGTACGGGAGGTCGCCCCGGTGGACCACGGACGGAGCTGACGGGCGGTCGGCGGGCCGGAGGTGACCGTTCCGGGCGGTGCGGTCGACCGGCGTCGGGTGGGAGACTGGGCGGGTCCCGAAGCCGGCGGGGCGGACGACGGGGACGGGCTCGGGGACGGGCGGGGGAAACCCAGGGGGTAGGACATGCCGCAGTGGAACGCGCTGCCGGACGGGCTCGACCCGAACGTCCGGGAGCTCACCGAGCACCTGCGCCGCCTCGTCGACCACAGCGGTCTGGACCTCGCCGGACTCGCCGCGGAGACCGGCTTCGACCCCACGTCCTGGGAGCGCTATCTGGACGCCCGCGTCGTACCGCCGCACAGCGCGGTCACGGCGCTCGCCCGGCTGACCGGCACCGGTGAACAGGGCCTGACCGCCGTACGGGAGCGCGCCGCGCAGGCTTCGCGACGCCTGGAGGCGGGCCGGGACCGGGCGACGGAGCAGCTGCGGGTGGCCAGGGTGAAGGAGGGCCTGGCCCGACGCCAGCCCGAGACCGACGGCTGGAACGCGGTGCTGCGCGACGGCGGCGGCCCGGCGACCCCGCCGCCGCCCCCCGGCGCCGCCGGCTGGTCGACCGCCGCGGGTCCTGCCGCGCCGCCCGCCCCCGGTGCCCGGCGCAGGATCGTGATGTTCCTGACCGGCGTCGTCGGGGCGCTCGCGGTGATAGTGGCGGCGGTTTTCCTCACCGACCTGGGCGGTACGACGAGCGGCGACCGCGACGGCGGCGACCGCACCGCGCCCGTCGCGAAGGCACCGGCGTCCTCCGCTCCCCCCTCCTCCTCTCCCGCCGTCGACGCCGACGCGGCTCCGCCCGAGGGCGTGAAGTGCGCCGGCGACGACTGCACGGGCCGCAACCCGGAGGCCATGGGGTGCGGCGGCCGGTTCGCGCGGACCGTGTCGCAGGCGACCGTGGGAGACGCCAGCATCGAGGTCCGGTACAGCGAGGTGTGCCGGGCGGCCTGGGCCCGCATCGCGGACGCGACCTCCGGGGACTCCGTACGGATCAGCGTCGACGGCAAGGGAGCCCAGAAGGGCACCGTGACCAGCGGGACCGATGCGTACACGCCCATGACGGCGACGGAGAAGGGGACCGACGCGAAGGGGTGCGCCACGCTGGCGACCGGCACCACGGCCTGCACCGTCGTCACGCAGTGAGGAACGCGGCCGGCAGGCAGTGAGGAACGCAACGAGGGGCCGGACGGGCGCGGTCGTGCGGGTCGGATAGCCTGACCGCTGGATGTCTCTTCACATCAAGATTCGTGAGAACTCCGTGAGAAGCGGAAGCGAGCGGACGGATGCGAAGGAGGATGCGGGGAGGGATCCGACCGAGGGGCACGGACCCCCATCCGCCAGCTGTCTTACGGAGATCGCCATGACCCGCACCCCCGTGAACGTCACCGTGACCGGCGCGGCCGGCCAGATCGGTTACGCGCTGCTGTTCCGCATCGCCTCCGGCCACCTGCTCGGCCCCGACGTGCCGGTCAAGCTGCGCCTTCTTGAGATCACCCCCGCCCTCGGCGCCGCCCAGGGCACCGCCATGGAGCTGGACGACTGCGCGTTCCCGCTGCTGCGCGGCATCGACATCACGGACGACCCGAACGTCGCCTTCGACGGCGCGAACGTCGCCCTGCTCGTCGGCGCCCGCCCGCGCACCAAGGGCATGGAGCGCGGTGACCTGCTGGAGGCCAACGGCGGCATCTTCAAGCCGCAGGGCAAGGCGATCAACGACCACGCGGCGGACGACATCAAGGTGCTCGTGGTCGGCAACCCGGCGAACACCAACGCGCTGATCGCCCAGGCCGCGGCGCCGGACGTACCGGCCGACCGCTTCACGGCGATGACCCGCCTGGACCACAACCGCGCGATCTCCCAGCTCGCGGCGAAGACTGGTGCGGCCGTCTCCGACATCAAGCGCCTGACGATCTGGGGCAACCACTCCGCCACGCAGTACCCCGACGTCTTCCACGCGGAGATCGCGGGCAAGAACGCGGCCGAGGTCATCGACGACCAGGCGTGGCTGGCCGACACCTTCATCCCGACCGTCGCCAAGCGCGGCGCGGCGATCATCGAGGCCCGCGGCGCGTCTTCGGCGGCGTCGGCGGCGAACGCGGCGATCGACCACGTCCACACCTGGGTGAACGGCACCGCGGACGGCGACTGGACCTCGATGGGCATCCCGTCCGACGGCTCGTACGGCGTGCCGGAGGGCCTGATCTCCTCCTTCCCCGTCACGACGAAGGACGGCAAGTACGAGATCGTCCAGGGCCTGGACATCAACGAGTTCTCGCGCACCCGCATCGACGCGTCGGTGCAGGAGCTGGCGGAGGAGCGCGAGGCGGTCCGCGCGCTCGGCCTCATCTGAGCCCTCGCTAGGTCTTTTTTGCCAGACCCTTTTCACGGACCCCGGGTACCGCCATCGCGAATGGCGTCGTACTCGGGGTCCGTGAATTCGTAGCTGTGCCCACCGGGATGCCCGGCGAAGAGCACGCACGCTTCATTCGCCCCGCGGGGGCCCCGTTGTTCGCGGAACAGTCACGGAGCAGCGCAACGGCGGAGGGTTCCCTTCCGGTTTTCCATTGGGCCCAGACCTCGTGCTCGTCGCTGTCGTCGAGTTCCCGTACGAGGTCGAAGTGCGGCCCGTTTCCGTGTTGATTCGATCCTTGATGGCGGACAGCAGTGCGCGTGTCCCAACTCCTGCTCCACGAAAGCGCATGGCGCAAGTCCAGCTACAGCAACGCGGCGGGTGGGGACTGCGTCGAAATCGTGGACGGGCTCCCCGTCGTCCCGGTCCGGGACAGCAAGCTTAAGGACAGCCCTGTCCTGCTCCTGACGCACACGGCCTTCGCCGACCTGGTCGAGTACGCCAAGCGCACGGACGCGTAGTCGTCCACCGAACTGCGAGCCCCGCCGCCCCCGTTGTCCTCGGGCGTGGCGGGGCTCTTCTGCGCGGGGCCTAGGAGTTCTGCACCGCGGCGAAGAGCGGTTGCGTGACCTGCTTGGTGAACCGCGGCCCGACGAGGTACCGATGGCAGCCCGCCGCGGGCCCCTCGCAGAACCGGCCGGCCTCGGTCATGTGCCAGCTGCCGCTGTTGACGCCGACGACGGCGCCCTTCCCCGTCGAGTGGTTCAAGTCCGCGACCCGGGGCCCGCCGCTGGAGCCGCCGCCCATGTCGCAACGGACACCCCACCGGTCCTCGTGCTTCGGCACTTCGTCCCAGCCCATGGACTCCCTGGCCGTGCCCCAGCAGTGCGCCAGCCGCTTGCCCGTGAACTCCGGCCGTCCCTGGTTCGCCTCCTTGTACGCGGAGGCGCGGGGGTAGCCGAACTGCTGGACCGGGAGGTTGCCCGGCTTGTCGTACCCGAGGCGCTGGGTGGACCCGGCGGCGTCGGCGGCGCGCACGCCCGCAGCGTTTCGTCCGAGCGTCAGAAAAGCCTGGTCGTACGGGGAGTTCTCGCCGCTCTTGACCCACTCGGGGTGCACCGAAGCGAGCCGCACCGCGAAGGTGCCGTGCGGGGCCTTGGCGTCGCGGTAGCCGGGGACGAAGAGCTGGTTCGTGTTCCAGCGGGCATCGTCACCAAGGAGGTTGTGCCCGAGGGTGCAGTGTCCTGCGGTCACCACGGTGCTCCGGTTGGCGGCGGTCACCAAGGTGGCCGTACAACTGGAGTCCTCGCCGTCGCGGTCGGTGTAGAACAGCCGCCCCACGGACTTGGAGAGCGCGGCGGACCCCTGCCAGGCCGCTCCGTCGGGCCCGCCGGCGGGCGGCCGGTTCGACGGCGGATCGGCCGGCACGGCCGCCATCCGCGCCGGCGTCCAGTAGCCCCGTACGGCCTTCTCGTCGGCGACGGTCGGGGCGACGGGGTGCACGACGGCCGACGCGGCTTCCGCGCTGCCGCCCGTGGCCGTCGGAGCCGCCACGGCGGCGGGCGCGGAGAGCAGTGCGACCGAGGCCACGGCGGCGAGAACCCCGCCTCGTCGGGCGGGGGAGTGACGACGGTCGGCGTGTACGGGCATGGATCCTCTTCCTCTGGCACATCGGCTCTTCGAGCTCTTCCGGCTCGCAGCAGCCTGGCGCGACGATGTGAGGATCCGGTCAGGTAGTTCTTTCCGACGTGTGGTGAACCCGGCTGTAGTCGAGGGTGGGCACGGCGTGGTGCCAGGCTGCGTCGCGGGCCTGGCAGGCCGCGAGGACTTCGGAGGCGTCTTCGACGAGTTCGACGCCGAGGGTGGTGTCCTGGTCGTCGAAGTGGAACTTCATCATCACGCGCGAGTCGAAGAGCTAGAAGTCGTACTCGGGCAGCCCGAGCCGAAGCGCCTTCGCGCGTGGGAGGTTGCGGATGTCCTCACCGGCTCGTACGTTGCCGGGCGCGGTGGCCAGCAGGTACCGCTGTCCCTCCGTCGGGGGGTCGTCGACGATGCGTACCCGCTCGAACCTTTTCCCGGCCGCGGTCTGGGCCCGCACGTTGAGGCGCCATCGGTTTTCGGGTTCCTGAAGGATGTCCTCGCCGCGCAGCCACCGCTGCCACTTCTCACCGCGCCGGTCCGATGCGTAGCCGCGTCGCGTCTCCAACCGCCAGGCCGTGTGCTCGAACTCCTCGAAGAGGTGCGCCGCCTCGGCGAAGGGGATGAGGTTCCTCATGGGGCTCCTGTGACTGGGCAGGGGTAGGTCGGTCGGAGGCGGTGGGGTGAGCAGGCGACCAGGTTCACGGACAGGAAGCGCTGCCCCGTCAGCCACCAGCCGCCGACGATATCCGCGCCGTCCGCGACCTGTTCGGCGATCGCCGCGATCCGGTCTTCGACGGCGGACGGGTCCGGCTGGGTGGCGAACGAAGCGGCGTGGGGGTGCACTTGGGCGGCGAACCAGACCGCGGCCTCGTGGGGCTCGCCGAAGGTGCCGCGTACGAGTGAGGCGGGTTTCAGGAGCCAGTGGGCCACCTCCAGGGGTGGCAGGGGGTTCGTGGCGAAGGTGGGGTGTACGGCTCGGCGCGGGCCGTCCTGGTGGAGGTCGAACCCGCTGCCGAGCCAGGTGTAGCCGTGG
The DNA here is from genome assembly GCF_040643215.1 of Streptomyces sp. NPDC047315. NCBI lineage: Bacteria > Bacillati > Actinomycetota > Actinomycetes > Kitasatosporales > Streptomycetaceae > Streptomyces > Streptomyces sp. NPDC047315. Next base: position 9,594 of record NZ_JBEYTZ010000017.1, read on the forward strand.
TGGTGTCGTTGCAAGGCGCTGTCCTTGAGCCGTGCGTACGGGTCAGCGACGCCCGCAGCCGCTGCCGTCCCCGCAGCCGCCGCTCTCGTTGCCGCCCTTGCCGTCGTCGTCCTCGGGGTCGACCCCGGTGGTGATGAGGCCCGGGTGGGGTGGATGGCGCATGGTCGCCTCCTGCGCGTGACCAAGACGCGGGGGCCTTCTCCGCGACACTGCGCAGGTCAGAGCGTCGGGCGCGAGCGGGAGTCAGCTCAAGGAACTTGCGGGGGCTTGCACGGGGTCACCCGAGCGCCGTAATGGCGTCTGTGATCAGGTTCCTGGCCCGGGTGCCGTACACGGCGATGCCCGCCAGCTCGCTGAAGGTCTTCACGTACTCGGCGATGCCGTTCGGCTGCTTGACGTTGAGGTGTGCGCTGACCAGTTCGACGGCGACCTGGTCGTCGTCGTAGATCGAGAAGGACTCCGTCGGCCAGGCGACGCCGCGCGGCGCACCCATGGGGATGATGCCCAGACTGACGGACGGCAAGGACGCCATGGTGATGAGCTGGCCCAGTTGGGCGGCGAGCACGTCGGGGTCGTTGATGACGGTGCGCAGGACCCACTCCTCCACGAGGAACGCGCAACGGCGTCCGCCCTCGTGGACGACCTGCTGTCGAGCCATGCGCACGGCCACGGCTTCGGCGATGTCGCCGGGTGCCTTGCGAAGTGATGCCACGGTCTCCAGCATCACCCGCGTGTAGGCGGGGGTCTGGAGCAGCCCGGGGAACACCCACGACTGATAGACGCGGAAGCGTTGGGTCCGCTCGTAGAGGGGGAGGACGGACTCCTGCACCTGCTTCAGACCGGCGCCCTCCAGGCGGCGCCAGTCGACGTACAACTCCTCTATGCCGCGTGCGGTGGCGATCAGGTCCTGTACCTGGGCCTGGGCCCCGCACACGCCGGCCCAGGTGCGGATGTCGTCGTCCGACGGGGTGATGACGCCGTTCTCGATGCGGGAGGACTTCGACTCGTGCCAGCCGGCACGGGCGGCCATCGCCCGTGCCGTGGTGAACCCCGCTGACAGCCGGATCTCCCTCAGCCGCCTCCCCAGGGTCTTGCGGGCCTCCTGGACCGCAGAGGACGGGGAGGAGGTCAATGCCGGACTCGCAGCTGTCCGTGGTCAGGACACCTGGTAGTCCTCATGAGGAATCGCCCTCTCCCACACGGATTCGAAAGCCGTGGAACACAGGCGTACCACACCGGGGTCCGTCGTGCGCTCCTCGTCACCTTCCGGTGACAGCTCTCCATCTCCCGCGAAGTGGAGGAACAGGACCAGGCTGTCGTCGAACAGCCAGAAGTCGTTCCCCGGCAGGGCGAGGTCGGAGGCCCGCCGTCGCGGCAGCCACCGCACGGACTCGCCCGCCGCCACGTTGCCGTCGGTCACGTGGTGCTCAAAGCGGATGTAGTCCGACACGGGCTCCGAGACGATGCGGGCGCGCCGTACGGAGACGCCTCGGGAAGTGATCTCCCGCATCGTCGTCAGCCAGGGACTCGACTCCAGGTCGAGATAGCGCGACCGGTCGCGCACCCCCTGCTGCCACGCGAGGTACTCGGGGTCCGACTGCATGTAGCCGTCCCGCATCTCCAGGTGCACGGCCGACTTCTTCGCCAGCCGGAACAACTGGTTAAACGTTGGTTCCTCCGCCACCGTTCACCTCCGGGAAGAACTGCATCATGCGCTTCGGGATCTCGACAACCGTCTCGTGCGAGGGCAGGTCCAGTTGGGCCAGCCGCTCGGCGTCGGCCACCTTCCAGCCCTGGACCAGGTAGTTGTCGCTGACGTCGTCGTAGTACACGGTCGGCGACTAGCCCTCGGGGGATTCGGGGTCCTTGCCGAGCATGTGGAGAGCCATGGCTTCCTCCGTTGGTCGGGTGAGTCGTACCCGTATGACCTTGCAGCGCGCCCGTCGCACTCCGCAGTGGGAGGTGTGGACGTCATGCGTGCGCAACTGCGGCGGGTTCTGGAAGCCATGGGCACGCCGGGGCTGACGCTCGGCGTCATTCCGGCGCGGGCGCCCATGGCCGTCTACCCGTCGAACTCGTTCAGCATCTTCGACGGGGCGCGGGTGGAGATCGAGCCGTACTCGTCGGCCGAGAGCATCACCGAGCCGTTGGGCGTCGCCCTTTACGAGAGGGTGTTCTCCCTGCTGCGACAGTCCGCCGTATACGGGCAAGGGGCCCGCGAGTTGGTCGAGGCAGAGCTCACGGCGCTGGGCTGAGGGGCACGTCCGCCCACGCCCGCACCCTCCCCACCGGCAGGTTCCGTTCCTGCGGGGTCAGGTCGGTGATCTGGGCTCCGTGGTCCGCGGAGGGTGGGCGATCACCCGGCGTCCGCACCCGGCGCACCTCCGGTCGCGGGCCCGGTGCTTGCGCCCCCGATGCTCGGGCATCGCCGGACCCGGCGCGGTGCTCATGAGAGTGCTCTCACAACCACCCTGGCGCGGGCCCGCCGCGAGTAGCGTCCCTGTTCGAGGCGTCCACGAGGCAGGGCGGGACGAACGGGTCCGGTGCGCAAGACACTTGTATCGGACACATGGGAATCACGCCTGAAAGGTCCAGACCTATTGACTGGTTGGTCTAGTCCTTTTAATGTCTCGTTCACCTCTGCGGATCCGACCCCCGGGACCTGACTGCCCAGGGGTCAACGCGCCCACCCCCCATAGAAGTTGTGCGTGGCCAGAACACCCTGCGTCCCTGGCGGGCGCGGGCCCCCCACCAGGAGGATCCGAAAGTGCTGTCCCCCAGACGAACGAGAGCGACGCTGTTCGCAGCGGGCGCCGCCGCCGTCGGCGCGCTGCTCGCGACGACGCTCTCGTCAGGCGTGTCCCAGGCCGCCTCGCAAGAGCAGTGCCGGCCCGAAGGGCTCTACACGACGCCCGGCGTCGACGTGCCGTACTGCACGGTGTACGACAACGAGGGCCGCGAGAAGATGGGCGCGGACCACCAGCGCCGCATCATCGGCTACTTCGCCAACTGGCGCACCGGCAAGGACGGCCGCCCGGCCTACCTCGCCAACAACATCCCGTGGGACAAGATCACCCACATCAACTACGCCTTCGCGGGCATCGACTCGGCCAACAAGATCACCATCGGTGCCGACGGGCCGGACAACGCGAACACCGGGATGACCTGGCCTGGCGTCGCCGGGGCCGAGATGGACCCGGCCCTGCCGTACAAGGGCCACTTCAACCTGATGACGAAGTTCAAGAAGGCCCACCCGAACGTCAAGACGCTGATCTCGGTCGGCGGCTGGACGGACAGCGGCGGCTTCTACAAGACGACGACGAACGCCGACGGCTCCGTCAACCAGGCCGGCATCAACACCTTCGCCGACTCCTCCGTCGAGTTCATCCGCAAGTACGGCTTCAACGGCGTCGACATCGACTACGAGTACCCGACGTCGATGAAGGACGCGGGCAACCCGGCCGACTGGCCGGAGGCCAACGCGCGCCGCGCCGGGCTCAACAAGAGCTACAACGTGCTGATGAAGACCCTGCGCGAGAAGCTCGACCGGGCCAGCGCCGCCGACGGCAAGCACTACCTGCTGACCGTCGCCGCGCCGTCCTCCGGGTACCTGCTGCGCGGCATGGAGACGTTCCAGACCACGAAGTACCTGGACTACCTCAACATCATGTCGTACGACCTGCACGGCACCTGGAACGAGCACGTCGGCCCGAACGCCGCGCTGTTCGACGACGGCAAGGACTCCGAGCTGGCGGGGGCGGGCGTCTACACGACCGCGCAGTACGGCGGCATCGGCTACCTGAACACCGACTGGGCGTACCACTACTTCCGCGCCTCGATGCCGGCCGGCCGCATCAACATCGGCGTGCCGACGTACACCCGCGGCTGGAAGAACGTCCAGGGCGGCACCGACGGACTGTGGGGCAAGGCGTCCGCGACGACCTGTCCGCCCGGCTCCGGCCTCACCAAGTGCGGTGACGGCGCCGTCGGCATCGACAACGTCTGGCACGACAAGGACACCAACGGCAAGGAGTCCCCGGCGGGCTTCAACCCGATGTGGCACGCGAAGAACCTGGAGAAGGGCGTCGTCCCCGACTACCTGCCCAAGTTCGGCCTGCCCGCGGACACCAAGCTGACCGGCAAGTACGTGCGCAAGTACGACGCCACGATGGCCGCGCCGTGGCTGTGGAACGCGGAGAAGAAGGTCTTCATCTCCACCGAGGACGAGCAGTCCATGGGCGCCAAGGTCGACTACGTGGTCAACAAGGGCCTCGGCGGCACCATGATCTGGGAGCTGGCGGGCGACTACGACTACAATGCCGCCAAGGGCCAGTACGAGCCCGGTTCCTCGATGGTTTCGCTGATGTACGACAAGTACAAGGCGGCGGCTCCGTACGGGGCGAAGAAGTCCAACACGGCCCTGCCGACCGACGCGATCAACGTCGACGTCGAGTTCGGACAGTTCCCGCTGGGCGACTCGAACTACCCGATCAGCCCCAAGCTGAAGATCACCAACAACACCAAGGCGACCCTGCCGGGCGGCACGGAGTTCCAGTTCGACTACGGCACCTCCGCGCCCGCCAACGCCAAGGACCAGTCCGGCTTCGGCACCCAGATCATCAAGAGCGACCACACCGGCAACAACGTGGGCGGTCTGAAGGGCGACTTCCACCGGGTCTCGCTGAAGCTCCCGGCGTGGCAGTCGGTGGCGCCGGGCGCCTCCGTCGAGCTGGACTTCGTCTACTACCTGCCGACCTCGACGCCGTCCAACTGGACCGTCACCTTCGGCGGCAAGACGTACGCCATTGCGGCTGACCTGGCGCGCGGCACGAAGATCGTCGAGCCGGGCGACGGCTCGGCCACCAACGGCGGCGCCAACGGCGGGGCCAATGGCGGTGCGAACGGCGGCGCCAACGGTGGAGCCAATGGCGGTGCGAACGGTGGGGCGAACGGCGGCGCCAACGGTGGTACGTGCACCGCGGCCCCGTGGAGCGCGACCAGCGAGTACGGCTCCGGCGCGACCGTCTCCCACAAGGGCAAGACGTGGAAGTCGAAGTGGTGGACGAAGGGCGAGGAGCCCGGGACCACCGGCGAGTGGGGCGTCTGGCAGGACCAGGGTCCCTGCTGAAGTCCGGTCCGGCGGGACACCGCTGACAACTGAAGAGAACAACTGAAGAGAACAACTGAAGAGAACAACTGAAGAGAACGGCTCTCCATGACAGCCCGGCGGCGCAGTCCCTGACCCTGCGCCGCCGGGTTCTTCACGTCCGCGGGCCCGTCACGTCTTCGGGCCCGTCACGTCTTCGGTTCTTCGCGAGGGACACGTCGGCGTGCACCAGGTCGTGGTCCGAGTTCGGGGTGAGCTGCACGCCCTGCTTCACCGGGGAGACGCCGCGCAGGAAGACGTAGTCGAACTTCAGCCGCCAGTCGGTGGTCGGCTTGCAACTGCCGCTGGACGAGGGGCGACAGCCCGGGTCCGCGTCCTTCGCCAGCTTCCACATGCCCTTGAGCTCGCCGGCCCCGGGCACGGCGTTGAAGTCGCCGAGCACGATCGCCCGCGGGTGCCGGGCGACCTCCGCGGCCAGCGCGCGGACCTGGCCCGCCCGGACGGACTCCTGGCGCCGTTGGGCGAGGTGCGTGTTGAAGACCCGGACCGGCTGGCCGTCCACCTCGGTGGTGACCGCGACGTAACCGCGGTCCTCGGACCCGCCCTCGGGGTACTCCACGCTCACCCGGTCCGTCATCGGCGCCGCCGACAGGATGGCCTGACCGAACTCGCCCGGATTCCACGGGGTGCCGCCGCAGCGGCCCCGGTGGCCGAGGACCGTTCCGTACTCGACGTGGTACTCCAGGCCGTGCCGGCGCTTCAGATGCTCCCGCATCCGCTCCACGTCCCGTACGCACGCCTCCTGCATGCCGATGACCTGGGGCGCGAGGGCGGCGATGTCCGCGGCCCGGCCCGCGTTGTTCTCGTCGCAGGGGTTGCAGATGTTCCACGTCACGACCCGGTTCGGCACGGCGTCCCGGACGTCTTCGGCGGGCAGCGGCGCGGTGGAGCGGGCGCCGACCGGCTCACCGGGGCCGACGAGAACGATGCAGGTCACGACCGCGGCCCCCGCGAGCAACCACGTGCCCCTTCCGAACACCAGCGCCTCCTCGAAGTGGGTCCCTCTGACGGCCGACGCCTGCGGCAGATCCGGCCGACGCCTCCTTGCACGAGGTTAGGGCCTGTTTTACGGATTTACGGATCTTGCTGGGTTCGCGGGCTCTGGCACCGTGCTTGTTGCTGCGCTTGTTGCTGCGCTTGTTGCTGCGTCCGTTGCTGTGCTTGCTGCTGCGCCTGCTGTCGGAAGGCGCGCGGCCCGATGCCGTACGCGGCCCGGAAGGCGCGGCTGAAGACCTCCGCGTTGCTGAAGCCGCGGTGCGCCGCGATGGCGTGGATCGGCCGGTGCCGCAGCGCCGGGCGGGCGAGGTCCTCGCGACAGAGCTCCAGCCGGCGTCGCCGGATCGAGGCGGCGACGCCCTCCCCGCGCGGCTCGAACAGCGCGTACAGGGAACGCAGCGAGATCCCGTGGTGCTCGGCGATCGTCCGGGGCGAGAGGTCCGCGTCCCCGAGGCTGCCCTCGACGAACGCGTCGACGCGCTCCCGCAGCACCTCCGCCCGGCTGCGGGCCGGCAGCGCGTCGTCGTCGCCGAGGTGCTGCGCCAGGTACGCGGTGGCCAACTCGAACGCCATCGCGCCCAGCCGCTGCAACTCCGGGCCGGTGCAGGCGTCCGCCTCCTCGGCGAGCGCGGAGAGGAAACGGGTCAGGACCGCGCCCATGCCCCGGCGGGCGTCCAGCGGGGTGGCGACCAGACGGGCCACCCTGTGCTGCGGCAGCGCCAGGGCCTGCCGCGGCAGGTTCAGCACGATCATGTCGGCCCGACGGTCCTGGGGACCCGTCCCGGCGGCCAACGGGCGGGACACGTCGAAGAGCACGGCCTCGCCGACCCCGAAAGCCGCGTGCCGGCGGTCCTGCTCCACCCACATCGAACCGCCGGTCACCAGCGTGAGGCAGTAGTAACCCGGGTCGCTGCGCCGGATCATCGTGGGCGTGCGCCACGCCCGGTGCTCGGCCTGGGAGATCCACGAGGCCGTCAGCGCACCGAGGTCCAGGCTGTCGGACCGGGCGGCGAAGCACGCCGGATCGTCGATCGCGAGGCCCGCGGGAGCGAGGGTCCGGGCGATGGCGTCGTGCCATCCGTCGCCCCTGTCGGCGACGGGCATGCTGTCCGTGGAGATCCGTGACCACATCCGGAACGCCCCCCTGCGCTTCGAACTTCCGAACCCTCGAACCCTTGAGCTTCCTGGATTCCTGTCGAGCCAATTGATCGTAACCGGACGTGACGGGTGGGACGGGATATCACTGCACTGCACGAAGTGACGGGTAATCGTGCGTACCACGGCAAGTCGGCCCGGTGGGACGGCCCTAGGTTTGGACCAAAGGAGACGCGCCGGTACGTGCCGGGTGCTACTCGCCACGTGCCGGGTGCTACTCGCCACGTGCCGGACGCGTCGGTACGAAGGGGGAACAACAATCATGAACAGGATGAACGGGCTGGATGGGCTGAACGGACTGAACTGGCGGGGAATGCGGGACCCCGACCGACCGTGGGAACCGCAGTCGCAGCAGGCGACATGACGACGGGGCGCGCCCCGCTCCCGCAGCGGTGCGACCCCGGGTGGGGCCGCGCCGCCGTGGGGGAGAAGTCGGGGCTCTCCGAATAGGGTGTCCCGTCAGGACTACGACGTGACTATCGCGTCTCGTTAGGACGACAGGACTGCGCGGAGCTGGTCCAGGCCCCAGTCCAGGTCCTCCTTGCTGATCACCAACGGCGGGGCGATGCGGATGGTGGAGCCGTGGGTGTCCTTGACCAGGACGCCCCGGCCCATCAGCTTCTCGGAGACCTCGCGACCGGTGCCGTACGCGGGCGCGACGTCGACGCCCGCCCACAGACCGCGCCCGCGCACCGCCTCCACCGCGCCGCCGCCGGTCAAGAGGCCCAGCTCGCGGTGGAGGTGGTCGCCCAGCTCCGTCGCCCGCTGCTGGTACTCGCCGGTGCGCAGCATCGCGATCACCTCCAGGGCCACGGCGCACGCCAGCGGATTGCCGCCGAAGGTCGACCCGTGCTCGCCCGGCCGGTACACCCCCAGCACCTCGCGCGACGAGACCACCGCGGACACCGGCACCACGCCGCCGCCGAGCGCCTTGCCCAGCACGTACACGTCGGGGACGACGCCCTCGTGCTCGCAGGCGAAGGTCTTCCCCGTACGGCCGAGGCCCGACTGGATCTCGTCGGCGACGAGCAGCACGTTCCGCTCGCGGGTGAGCCGCCGCACGCCCGGGAGGTACCCCGGCGGCGGCACCAGCACGCCCGCCTCGCCCTGGATCGGCTCCAGCAGCACCGCGACCGTGTTCTCCGTGAGCGCCGCCTCCATCGCCGTCAGGTCGCCGTACGGCACGATCTCGAACCCGGGGGTGTACGGCCCGAAGTCCGCGCGCGCCTCCGGGTCCGTGGAGAAGCTGATCACGGTGGTGGTGCGGCCGTGGAAGTTGTTCGCCGCGACGACGACCTTCGCCATGTTGTCCGGGACGCCCTTGACCCGGTAGCCCCACTTCCGCGCGGTCTTCACGGCCGTCTCGACCGCTTCCGCGCCGGTGTTCATCGGCAGCACCATTTCCATGCCGCACAACTCGGCGAGCTGCGTGCAGAAGTCCGCGAACCGGTCGTGGTGGAAGGCGCGGGAGGTGAGCGTGACCCGCTCCAGCTGTGCGTGGGCCGCGTCCAGGAGACGGCGGTTGCCGTGGCCGAAGTTGAGCGCCGAGTAGCCGGCGAGCATGTCGAGGTAGCGGCGCCCCTCGACGTCGGTCATCCACGCGCCCTCGGCGGTGGCGACGACGACCGGCAGCGGGTGGTAGTTGTGCGCGCTGTGCGCCTCGGCGGCGGCGATGGCGCTCTCCGATGCAGTCACGGGATCTCCGTTTCGCTGGTGCCTGACGTCCGGGACGGGATCGCCGCCCCTGTTTCTATCGTCGCTCGCATGGTGGACGAAGAAACCTCCACGGCCGACGCGCGTACTAGGGTGAAGGTGCGCGCGGCGACTGGCGTACGGGGAGGTCACCCCGAGGGAGCCGGGCGCGCAGGAGCCACGAGGTGCCGCCCGCCTGGGTACCCCGGACCACTCGTGAGCCCGGAGGACGTCATGACTCTCCCCCTGCCCCACCCCGCACTGAACGCCGTGGACCCGGAGCTCGCCGCGCTCGTCGGCGAAGAGGAACTGCTCCAGGCCAGCACGCTGCGGATGATCCCCAGCGAGAACTACGTGTCCCGGGCCGTGCTGGAGGCGTCCGGCACGGTCCTGCAGAACAAGTACAGCGAGGGGTACGCCGGCCGTCGCTACTACGAGGGCCAGCAGGTCATCGACCAGGTCGAGCGGCTTGCGGTGGGCCGTGCCAAGGCCCTCTTCGGCGTCGAGCACGCCAACGTCCAGCCGTACTCCGGCTCCCCGGCGAACCTGGCCGTGTACCTCGCCTTCGCCGAGCCCGGCGACACCGTCATGGGCATGGCCCTGCCGATGGGCGGCCACCTCACCCACGGCTGGGGCGTCTCGGCCACCGGCAAATGGTTCCGCGGCGTCCAGTACGGCGTGCGCCACGACACCGGCCTCATCGACTTCGACGAGGTGCGCGACCTCGCGCTCAAGGAGCGGCCGAAGCTCATCTTCTGCGGCGGCACGGCCCTGCCGCGGACCATCGACTTCGCCGCGTTCGCCGAGATCGCCCGGGAGGCGGGCGCGGTGCTCGTCGCGGACGTCGCGCACATCGCGGGCCTGATCGCGGGCGGGGCGCACCCCTCGCCGGTGCCGCACGCCGACGTGATCTCCACGACCACGCACAAGACCCTGCGCGGCCCGCGTGGCGCGATGCTGATGTCCCGCGAGGAGTACGCCAAGCCACTGGACAAGGCCGTCTTCCCGGGCCTGCAGGGCGGGCCCCACAACCAGACCACGGCGGGCATCGCGGTCGCCCTGCACGAGGCGGCGCAGCCGGCCTTCCGCGACTACGCCCACTCGGTCGTCGCGAACGCCCGCGCACTGGCGGACGCGCTGCTGGCCCGCGGCTTCGACCTGGTGTCGGGCGGCACCGACAACCATCTGATCCTGATCGACCTGACCGGCAAGGACGTCCCCGGCAAGGTCGCGGCGAAGGCGTTGGACCGGGCGGGGATCGTCGTGAACTACAACACCGTCCCCTACGACCCGCGCAAGCCCTTCGACCCGTCCGGCGTGCGCATCGGAACGCCGTCGCTGACCTCGCGCGGCCTGGGAGTGGAGCACATGGGCGCGGTGGCGGAGTGGATCGAGCGGGGGGTGGCGGCGGCCCGGTCCGAAGACGAGGCCGCGCTCACCGCGATCCGCGCGGAGGTCGCCGAGCTGATGTCCGCCCACCCCGCACCGGGCCTGACCGCCTGATCCGGGCCGCATCCCCCGGGTCGCCCTGAGCCGTCCCGCTCCGCCCACGGGCGGCGGGACACGGCGCCCGTCCGGTCCCCCGGGGCCGGACGGGCACCCGCCGCGCCCCGGGCCTACTCCTTCGGCCTCTCGCGGCCCGGCAGCTTCTGTAGGAGCACCGGCAGCGGCGGCACCAGGGAGGACCGCAGCAGCAGGGCTATCGCCGCGCCCAACACCAGGCCCGGCAGCGACCACCACCAGTTCGCCCCGAGGCCCGGCGCCGGCGAGGACACGATTTCGGTGAAGGCGGAGGAGAGCGTGGGCGCCGTTGGTGTTGCCGACGAGCCCGGCGCGTCCGGCGTCGCAGGCAAACCGTCGCCGAGGCTCACCCCCAGCCCCAGGCCCCGCAGGAACTGCCGCACCTCGGGTCCGTCGGTCGGTTGGCGCCAGACGCCCTCAGCAGCGAGCCAGCTGTTGGTGGTCCCCAAGCCCGAAGCGGACGTGGCATCGGGCTGGTCGGCCCGGCTGCGGATCCACACGTCCTTCGGGGCATCGCCGAAGTACACCTCGTCTGCCCGCCATGCCTGCACATCGTGCACGAACCAGGTCACCCGGACCATGGGCAGCGACGGCTCGTTCTCACTCAGTCCGGGCGGCGCCTCCGCGGACCCCTGGAGCGGCGCGCCCGCCATCAGCAGCCGGTGTAAGTCCTGGTACTCCTTGCTGTCCGCCCGCAGGGCGGTGGCCTTGCCCTGCGGATACTCGACGATCATGACGCTGGTCGGGCCGCCCGCAGCGGCCACCGGGGCGAGCACCAGCCCCAGTGCCAGCACGGCCAGCAGCACGGCGATTCGCCGTGCCCATCGCAGTGGTTCCATGAAGTCCCCCAGCTCCCAGCTGATGCACCGGAGCGGCTGCCCCGCTCTGGCTGTCGACTCTGATACACCGCGAGTCGCTGACGCGTTCCGCCTTCCGCGGGGGAAGTCGCGGGTCGCCAAGCCCCACGGGGCTGGCGGCGCCTGGCGGACGCGGTTTCGCCGTGCGGCGTGCTGCGGTGCGGCGTCTGCGGCCCGTCTGTGGCTTGTTCGCGCAGTTCCGCCCCCTCGGCCCCAGAGGGCCTGGGGGGACCCCCAGCGCCCCTGATTCGCTGCCCCCGCCATTCGCCTGCGGGCTGGAGGCGGAGATTTTTAGGGGGTGGAACTGCGCGAACAGTCACAGACGGGCCGCAGACGCCATCACCGCACACGCACCATGGCGCAAGCGCGCCAGCCAAGGCGCGGCACTGCCGCACGGGGCCCCGCGGGGCCTTGCGGACACTCCCTAGCGCAGGGACTCCGCGATGCCCACCGCTCGTGTCAGCGTGGGCACTCCCTCCAGGCGTAGGGTCGTGCGGCCGTCGGGGGACATCCAGAGGAGGGTTGGGCCGGCTGTGCGGCGTCGTTCTTCCCAGCGGGCGCTCTTCTGGTCGAGCAGGGTGAAGTGCAGCAGATGTGGTCTGGCGAACCAGAGTCCGGTGGCGTTCTCGCCGGTGCCGTCGCCCAGCGGCACCCACTCCGGCTGTTCCGCGCTCGTCTTGGTGAAGCCCGGGTCGAGCCGGGCCGGGAACTGGTCGAGTCGGGTCACCTGGCCGTCGTCATCGTCCCAGCAGAGCGTCAGCATGGAGCGGCCGGCCGGGCCCGCGGTGGTCGAGAACGCGTCCGGGGCGCCCAGCTCCGCCGGCACCAGCGCCTCGAAGCCCGCCTTCCGCTCGGCCTCGGCGCGTGCCAGGGGCTCCCCGCATCCGGGGACTCCCGCGCTTCGGTCGACGGCTGGTGGTGGCCTCCCCGGGTCGTACCGCACGACGATCCCGCCGAAGTCGAAACCGTCCGCCCACTCCATGATCGAGGCGCGCACCGGGGGCGTCAGAGCCAGGGCGACCAGGGTCCCGGAGAGCGTGACCGTCAGCGACCGCCGGTGTTGACGCAGCCATTTGCGCAGCCGTCCGTGCAGCCATGCCCGCAGCTTCTCGGCCCGGCCGACCGGGGCGGGGGCGGGGGCGGTCACGTGGTCCGGCACCTGATCGGCCAGGAGGCTCGACAGCACCCGCTCCGCCATCGTCTCCCCGTCCACATCGGGAAGCGTGATGGACCGGCCCAGCGCCCGCAGTTCGGCTTCCAACCGCAGCTCCAGCGCGCTCGGCTCTGCGACGAAGCCATGCCCGGGCTCGTCCCCGGAGCGGCTTTCGGGCACCCCGTCCTGGCCGCGTCCCGGCTCCTCCTCCGGCACCCTGCTCACCTCCCGCCCCCTTCTGCTGCTCCTATCAACCGGCCGAGCTTCGTCAGCGCCCGGCTCAGCCGTGACTTCACCGTCCCCCGCGGCCAGCCCAGCGCCTCCGCCGTCTCCGCCTCGTCCATCTCCAGCAGATACCGGTACGTCACGACCTGCCGATGGTCCTCGCTGAGCTGGCCGAGCGCTGCCGCCAGCTCTGCCCGTCGCTCCTCCGACTCCGCGGCCACCGCCGGGTCCGCCGATTCCGGTATCGCCGGTCGGGGATCGAGCAGGGCTTCCCGGCCGGCCAGCGCCCGCCGGCGGTCGGCGGAGCGCACCGTGTTCCTCGTCTCGTTGACCACGATCCGCAGCAGCCACGGGCGGAACTCCGCGCCCGCCCGGAAGCCGTCCAACGACTGGTACGCCTTGAGGAACGCGCTCTGGACCACGTCCTCAGCGTCCGCCCCCGCGCCGAACGCCACCGCCGCGCGCAGCGCGACCTGCGTATGAGCGCGGACCAGCTCCGCATACGCCTCCGGCTCTCCGGCGCGCACCCGGGCGATCACCGAGGCCGCGTCCACGCCGGGCGCGCCCCCGCCCCCGCTCGCGGGCCCCCGGCCTCCGGACGCGGACCGGTCGTCGGTATCGACGGCGGCCCGTCCCCCCTCCGTTACGGTCACACCTTTCATACACCGGCGGCCGGAGATCGGTTCCGCACCTGAGAGAATGAAAGACATGGCATCCGTCCGACCCCGCGCCCTCTCCGGGATCCAGCCCACCGCAGGCTCGTTCCACCTCGGGAACTACCTCGGAGCGATCCGCCAGTACGTGGCGCTGCAAGAGACCCACGACGCCTTCTACATGGTCGTCGACCTGCACGCGATCACCGTTCCGCAGGACCCCGCGGAGCTGCGGGCCAACACCCGGCTCGCCGTCGCGCAGCTGCTCGCCGCCGGGCTCGACCCCGAGCGCTGCACGCTCTTCGTGCAGAGCCACGTGCCGGAGCACGCCCAGCTCGGCTGGGTGATGAACTGCCTCACGGGCTTCGGCGAGGCGTCGCGGATGACGCAGTTCAAGGACAAGTCCGCCAAGCAGGGTGCCGACCGGACCACCGTCGGGCTGTTCACGTACCCGATCCTCCAGGTCGCGGACATCCTCCTCTACCAGGCGGACTCCGTCCCCGTCGGCGAGGACCAGCGCCAGCACATCGAGCTGACCCGGGACCTCGCCGAGCGCTTCAACAGCCGTTTCGGCGACACGTTCACCGTGCCCGCACCCCACATCGTCAAGGAGGTCGCCAAGATCTACGACCTCCAGGACCCGACGATCAAGATGAGCAAGTCCGCGTCGACGCCCAAGGGGCTCGTGAACCTCCTCGACGAGCCGAAGGCCACCGCGAAGAAGATCAAGAGCGCGGTCACGGACACGGACACCGTCATCCGCTTCGACCCCGTCGAGAAGGCCGGCGTCAGCAATCTGCTGACGATCTACGCCACCCTCACCGGCAAGTCGGTCGCCGAGCTGGAGCGGGAGTACGAGGGGCGGATGTACGGCGCGCTGAAGACGGACCTCGCCGAGGTCGTGGTGGACTTCGTCACGCGGTTCCGGGACCGCACGCAGGGGTACCTGGACGACCCGGAGACGCTGGACTCGATCCTCGCCAAGGGCGCGGAGAAGGCGCGCGCGGTGGCCGCCGAGACGCTGGCCGCGGCGTACGACCGGATCGGCTTCCTGCCCGCGAAGCACTGACGGCGCTCCAGACGCTGACGGCGCTGGAGGCACTGCCGGCGCCGACAGCGCCGACGGGTACCGCGAAGGGCCCGGCGGCCCGAACGCCGGGCTCGAACGCCCTGCCCGAACGGAGTCAGAACGAGGCGGGCGCCGCACCACCCGAGTGCCGGCGCCCGCCCCCGCCCTGAGCAGGGACGGGGCAACCAACGGGGGCCATCCGGCCCACCAAGGGTGTGTCCTGCGTCTCTGGTCACATCCACGGCGCAGCAGCCACACTGGCGGCTGGACAGCCACACACGACGCGATGACGGGAGAACGACGTGGGGACCGTAACGCTCGGCGTTTCGATCGCGGTCCCGGAGCCGTACGGCAGCCTGCTCCAGGAGCGGCGTGCGGGCTTCGGAGACCCCGTCGCGTACTGCATTCCCACCCATGTCACCCTGCTGCCGCCGACCGAGGTGGACCGGGCGCTGCTGCCCGCCATCGAGGCGCACCTGGCGGAGGTCGCGGCGGCCGGGCGGGCGTTCCCGATGCGTCTCGCCGGCACCGGAACGTTCCGCCCGATTTCGCCCGTCGTCTTCGTCCAGGTCGTCGAGGGCGCCGCGGCCTGCTCCTGGCTGCAGAAGCGGGTGCGGGACGAGTCCGGGCCGCTGGTGCGCGAGCTCCAGTTCTCGTACCACCCGCACGTCACGGTCGCCCACGCGATCTCCGACGAGGCGATGGACGAGGCGTACGAGGAACTGGCCGACTTCGCCGCGTCCTGGAGCTGCGGCTCGTTCTCGCTCTACGAGCAGGGGACGGACGGGGTCTGGCGGGAGCTGCGGGAGTACGCCTTCGGGGGCGCCGTCGGCTCCGTACCGGCCCAGGGCTCTCCCGTTGATGAACCCGTCGAGCCCGCCGAGGCCGCTGAGCCCGCGCCCTCCACCTCGTAGCCTCAGCTCCTCAGCTCCTCAGCCGCCGCGACGCCCAGCGGCTCACAGCGGCTCACAGCGGCAGTCGGCGGAACAACGGGCGCGGCACGTGCCGCAACACCGACATCACGTGCCTCAGGGCCCCCGGCACCCACACCGTCTCTGCCCTGCGCCGCAGCCCCTGTTCCACGGCGAGGGCGACGGCTTCGGGGGTGGTGGCCAGCGGCGCCTCGGGCAGCCCGGCCGTCATCTTGGTGCGGACGAAGCCGGGGCGTACGACCATCACCTGCACGCCCGTGCCGTGCAGCGCGTCGCCGAGGCCCTGGGCGAAGGCGTCGAGCCCCGCCTTGCTGGACCCGTAGATGAAGTTGGTGCGACGGGCCCGCTCGCCCGCGACGGACGAGAGCACCACGAGGGAGCCGTGCCCCTGGTTCTGGAGCGCGCCCGCGCACACCAGGCCCGCGGAGACGGCTCCGGTGTAGTTGGTCTGCGCGACCCGTACGGCGGCGGCGGGGTCGCCCTCGTCGTTCGCCTGGTCCCCGAGCACGCCGAAGGCGAGCAGCACCAGGTCGACGTCGCCCTCCGCGAACACCTTGCCCAGCGCCTCCTCGTGCCCGGCCGGGTCCAACGCGTCGAAGGCGACGGCGTGCACGTCCGCGCCGAGCGCGCGCAGTCCGTCGGCCGCGGCGTCCAGGTCGGGGGAGGGCCGGCCGGCCAGCCAGACGGTGCGGGTGCGGCGGGCGATCAGCCGGCGGGCGACGGCGAGTCCGATCTCCGACGTGCCGCCGAGTACGAGCAGGGACTGCGGGATGCCGAAGGCGTCCTTCATGAACGGCGCTCCTTGAAGGGGTGCAATGGGTCGCTGGGTCACAGGCCGAGGCGGCGGGAGAGGTCGGAGGTGAAGACCCCGCGCGGGTCCACGCGGGCCCGCAGCGCTCGGAAGTCGGCCAGCCGGGGATACATCTGCGCCAGCAGTTCGGGGCGCAGCCGGGAGTCCTTGGCGAGGTACACCCGGCCGCCGGCGCCCGCGACCTCCTCGTCCAACTCGTCCAGCAGCGCCCCGAGGCCGGACAGCCCGGCCGGCACGTCCAGCGCCAGCGTCCAGCCGGGCATCGGGAAGGACAGCCAACCGGCGTCGCCGGGGCCGAAACGCTTGAGGACGGCGAGGAAGGTGGGGCAGCCGCGGCGCGCGATGCGCCGCACGACCCGGCGCAGCGCCTCCTCCTGGCCGTGCGCGACGACGAACTGGTACTGCACGAAGCCGTCGCGGCCGTAGATCCGGTTCCAGTGCGGGACCCCGTCCAGCGGGTGGAAGAACGACGTCAGCCTCTGCACCTGGCCGGTGCGCGAGCGGGGCGCCTTGCGGTACCAGAACTCGTTGAACAGGCCGACGGTCGTACGGTTCAGCAGCCCCCGCGGCACGCCTTCGGGCGCGGCGGGCAGCCGCCCGGGGCGGAACGCGAGGGGAGAGCGGGCCAGCCGCGGGGGCAGCGCGGCGAGCGGGGCGTGGTCGCCGCGGGTGAGCACCGAGCGGCCGGTGGCGCGCCCGCGCGCGAGCAGGTCGATCCAGGCGACGGAGTAGCGGTAGCGGTGGTCCGTGGCGCTGAGGCGGGCCATCGCGTCGTCGAGGTCGACGGCGCGTTCGGTGTCGACGAGCATGTACGCCGTCTCCACCGGGTGCAGCCGGAGCGCCGCGGCCAGCACCACGCCCGTCAGGCCCATGCCGCCGGCCGTCGCGTCGAACAACTCCGAGCCGGGGCCCACGGTTTGGACCGAGCCGTCCGCCGTGAGCAGGTCGAGTGCGCTGACGTGCCGGGTGAAGGCCCCGCTGACGTGGTGGTTCTTGCCGTGGATGTCGGCGCCGACCGCGCCTCCGACGGTGACGTGCCGGGTGCCGGGGGTCACCGGGACGAACCAGCCGAGCGGGAGCAGGACTTCCATCAGCCGGTGCAGGCTCACGCCCGCGTCGCAGACGACCGTGCCCGACGCGGCGTCGACGGAGTGGATCCGGTCGAGCCCGGTCATGTCGAGCACGCAGCCGCCGGCGTTCTGCGCGGCGTCCCCGTACGCCCGGCCGAGCCCGCGCGCGATCCCCCCGCGCGCGCCCCACGACCGGACCGCGGCGGCGGCCTGTTCAGGGGTGCGGGGGCGCCACAAGTACCCCGTGGTGGGGGCGGTGCGGCCCCAGCCGGTGACGGACACGAAGGGGTCGTCGACGTCGGTGGTGGGGGTGGTGCGGGTGTCGGCAGCCATACTCGTGACGGTATCGCCGCTTATGCCCACATTTTTGCAGTGCCTCACGGACTCGCCGGAATGGGTGATTAACGGAGTGTCATTTGAGACTGACGTGAATGTCCGCCGCCGGCCCAGCAGAGTCCCGGTGATCCATGAGATGGCTCATGGGGTGGTCCAGGACGTGGCCCATGCAGCAGCTCATGAAGTGGTTCATGAAGTGGTTCATGAAGTGACTCATGGCGTGACTCATGACGTGGCTCATGAACCGGCGAGAAGGGGCGGCGGATGACGCGGATGACGCGGACGAGACGGGTCGGGTCGGACCGGGCTCTGTTGGCCGCGCTGCGCGACTGCGGGCAGCGGCCCGCGGTCGGTACGGCGGCCCGCGCGCTCTCCCTCGCCGGGGAACACGCGGCGCTCTGGCTGGCGACGGGCCTGACCGGCGCGGCGACGGACCCCGAGCGCCGTACGGCCTGGCTCCGTGCGACGGCGGTCGTCGCGGGCGCGCACCTGGCGAGCATGGCGGTCAAACGCGCGGTCCGCCGCCCGCGCCCGTCGGACGTCGCCCCGCTGGTGCGCACCGCGGGCGCCCACTCCTTCCCGAGCTCCCACGCCACGTCCGCGGCGGCGGCGACGGTCGCCTTCGCCCCCCTGCTCCCGTGGACCCCGATCCCGACCACGGTCCGCGCCGTGGCCGCGGCGATCTGCGTCTCCCGCGTCGTCGCCGGCGTCCACTACCCCACCGACGTGGCAGCCGGCGCCCTCCTGGGCGCGGTCGTGGCCCGCGCGGCGGGAAGGTTCGGGAGCGCCGGGAGACGAGTCGTCAGCGCCACGCCGAGGAGGCCACGGTGACCGAGCCGCACAGGACCGGCCTCCTGACCCACCCCGAGCCGCGCGCAGCGCACCCCGCGGTGCCTGCCGCCCGGCACCTTCCCCTCGCCCTGCTCCGTACCGCCCGTCCCCGCCAATGGGTCAAGAACACCCTCGTCGTCGCCGCCCCCGCCGCCGCCGGCGAACTCGACTCCACCTCCACGCTGCTCCGCCTCGCGGTCGTCTTCGCCCTCTTCACCACCGCCGCCAGCGCGGTCTACCTGATCAACGACGCCCGCGACGCCGACGCCGACCGGGCCCATCCGGTCAAGCGGCACCGGCCCGTCGCCGCCGGCGAGGTGCCCGTGCCCCTCGCGTACGCCGTCGGTACGCTCCTCGCCGCCACCGCCGTCGTCGGCGCCGCCGCGCTCTGCAACGCGATGACGGGCGCGCTGCTCACCGCGTACCTCTCCGTGCAACTCGCGTACTGCATCTGGCTGAAGCACGTCCTCGTCGTCGACATGGCCGTGGTGACCACGGGATTCCTGATGCGCGCCATGATCGGCGGGGTCGCCCTCGGCATTCCGCTGTCGCGCTGGTTCCTGATCACCACCGGCTTCGGCGCGCTCTTCATGGTCGCGGCCAAGCGCTATTCGGAGGCCGTGCAGATGGCGGGCGCCGAGGCCGGCCGCGGGGCCACCCGGGCGCTGCTGAACGAGTACACGACCGGCTATCTGCGCTTCGTGTGGCAGCTCGCGGCCGGCGTCGCCGTGCTCGGCTACTGCCTGTGGGCCCTGGAGAGCGGCGGGGTCGCGGACTCCGCGCTGCTGCCCTGGCGCCAGCTCTCGGTGATCGCGTTCATCCTCGCCGTGCTGCGGTACGCGGTCTTCGCCGACCGGGGCGCCGCCGGAGCCCCCGAGGACGTCGTCCTGCGCGATCGGGCGCTCGCCGTGATCGGGCTGGTCTGGGCCGCGATGTACGCGCTCGCGGTGGCCGACGTGTGACCCCGGGGACGGCTCCGGGAAGACTCGGGAGAAGCTCGGGGGAAGGCTTCGGGCGACTCCGGAAAGCCACGGAAAAGGATCAGTAACTCCGTAAAAGGGGGTACGCGCACCCGCATGGACTGGTTGAGCAAGCTGCCCTTCGTCGGGCCCTGGGTGGCTCGATTGATGCGCACCCACGCCTGGCACTCGTACGAGACGCTGGAACGGGTGCACTGGACCCGGCTCGCCGCCGCGATCACGTTCATCAGCTTCCTCGCGATGTTCCCCCTGATCACGGTCGCCGTCGCGATCGGCGCCGGGCTGCTGAGCCAGGACCAGCTGACCCGGCTGGAGGACCGGATCAGCGACCAGGTGCCCGGGATCTCCGACCAACTCGACGTGGCGGCCCTGGTCGCCAACGCCGGCACGGTCGGCCTCGTCGCCGGCGCCCTGCTGTTGCTCACCGGCATCGGCTGGATCGGTGCGATGAGGGACTGCCTGCGCGCCGTCTGGGGGATCGACGACGAGGACCGCGGCAATCCGTTCGTGCGGAAGGGCGAGGACGCCGTCGTCCTGCTCGGCCTCGGCGGCACCGCGATCGCCTCGCTCGCCGCGTCCACGCTGGGCTCCAGCGCGGTCGGGTGGACCGCGGACCTGTTCGGCATCGAGCGGAGCGGGGCGGGGGCCGTGCTGCTGCGGGTGGCGGCGATCGCGATCGCGGTCCTCGCCAACTTCCTGATGCTGCTCTACCTGCTGACCCTGCTGCCGGGGGTGCATCCGCCGCGCCGTCGCCTGGTGGTGGCGGGGCTGATCGGCGCGGTCGGCTTCGAGGCGCTGAAGCTGCTGATCGGCGGCTACATCCGGGAGGTCGCGGGGCGCAGTGTGTACGGCGCCTTCGGCGTGCCCGTCGCCCTGCTGTTGTGGATCAACTTCACCGCGAAGCTGCTGCTGTTCTGCGCGGCGTGGACGGCGACGAAGGAGCCGGGGGAGGAGCCGTCCGACGAGGCAGATGACGCATCGCCGGACGGGGACGGGGACGGGGACGGGGATGGGGATGGGGATGGAAACGGGGACGAGGATGAGGATGAGGACGGGGGCGAGGACGATGAGGGGGACGCGTCAGGCGCGTCGCCTCGGCCAGCGCCGGTTGACGACGAACACCCCACCCGCGAGGAGCACCAGGACGCCGCCGGCGATCGCGAGCGCCGTCCCGACGCCCGATGACTCCTCCTCGGCCGCCGCCTTCGCCCGCTTCGTCTGCGAGGAGTGCTTGTCGGGCCCGGCGCCGACCGGCGTCGTCGACCGGGGCGCCACCAGCTCCCCGACCGGGGTGACCTTCCCGGCCGCCGCGAAGCCCCAGTCGAACAGCCGCGCCGTCTCCCGGTAGACGGCCTGGCTCTCGGTCGAGTCCGGGTTCATCACGGTGACGAGGAGGACCTTGCCGTTGCGCTCGGCGACCCCGGTGAAGGTGTATCCGGCCTGCGAGGTGTATCCATTCTTCACGCCCGCGACGCCCGGGTACGGCGTCACCCCGCTCTCCCCGGTCAGCAGCCGGTTCGTGTTCGCGATCTCGAACGACTCCCGCTTGTCGCCGGAGAGCTTCCCCGGGAACTCCGCGTCGACCGTGGCCGCGTACTCCCGGAAGTCCTTCTTCTGCAGCCCGCTGCGGGCGATCAGCGTGAGGTCGTACGCGGACGAGACCTGGCCGCTGGCGTCGTAGCCGTCCGGCGAGACGACCTGGGTGTCCAGGGCCTGGAGCTCCTCGGCGTGCGCCTGCATCTCCTGGACGGTCTTGTCGATGCCGCCGTTCATCGCCGACAGCACGTGCACCGCGTCGTTGCCCGAGCGCAGGAAGACGCCGAGCCACAGGTCGTGCACGGAGTAGTTCAGCCCCTCCTTGACGCCGACGGAACTGCTGCCCGGGCCAACGCCCTCCAGGTCCTCGTACGTGACGGTGTGGATGTCCGTCTTGGGGAGCTTGGGCAGCAGGGTGTCCGCGAAGAGCATCTTCAGGGTGGAGGCGGGCGGCAGTCGCCAGTGGGCGTTGTGCGAGGCCAACACGTCACCGTTCTCGGCGTCCGCCACGATCCACGACCGCGCGCTGAGCGCCGTCGGCAGCGCGGGCGCGCCCGTGCCCGGCTGGACCTGGGTGCCCGGCCGGCCCAGGATCTTGCCGCCGACGGTCGACATCGCCGCCGGCGGGTTCGGCTGCTTGCGCACCGCCGCCGGCTTGCCGTCGTGGGTCGTCGCGGACGCGGGCGCCACGGCGAGCAGGGGCAGTAGCGACGCGGCGGCGACCGTCAGCGCGGTCTTCTTCAGAGCGGGCACGGACGAGAAAGTACCCGTCCCGGCGGTCCATATGGTTATCGGGTAGCTGACTCGCCCGGAAAGCCGCCGGTACAGCCCACCCGAGTGGCGGACCCGGCCCCGACCCCGGCGGCCGGAACCCGTCGGCCGTCGGGATACTGGAAACATGAAGCTCAGCCGCCCCGTCTCCTGGTTCCTGCTCGCCTTCGGGGTGTGGAGCTGGTTCATCTGGGTCACTTTCGTCAAAAACCTCTGGGCCGACGGGAGCGGGCTCGCTTTCGACGACGCCGGTGACCCCACCGGGTACTTCTGGGTCCACCTGCTGCTCGCGATCACGTCCTTTCTTCTGGGGACGGCCGTCGGCGTCGTAGGGTTCCGCGGACTGCGCGCACTGAGGCGCGAAACGCGTGGTCAGACGGGCGGTTGAGGACGCCGCGCGATCAGTTGGGCCCGTCGGGCACGAGTTGCGGGCGTGGCGCGTTGGACACCCCGTGGGGGTGTCCCCCCGGGCACCGGAGTGCCGGCGCAGCGCCGTGGCCCCGGGCCGTCAGCTGAGGATGGGGGAAGCAGTCCGTGATCGTGGTCGTCCTGCTCGCGGTGGTGGCGGTGGTCGCGCTGCTCGGCGCGGCGCACTGGTACGTCTGGTTCCGCCTCGTCCGGTCGACGACCGAGAACCGCACCGCGCGCCGCGTCGGGGCGGTCGTGGTGACCGTGCTGCCGCTGCTCTCCTTCGCCGCCCTCGGCTCCTCCCGCTCCGGTGCGCCGTTCTGGCTCGAAAGGATCCTTGCCTGGCCCGGCTATTTCTGGCTGGCCGTGCTGCTGTACCTGGTCCTGTTCCTGCTCGCGGGTGAGGTCGTACGGGCCGCATGGCTACGGGTCGCGGCGCGGCGGGCGGGTGCGGACGCGGAGAAGGAAGCTGCCGAGGAAGCCGTCGAGGAGACCGAGGCGGAGTCTCCGGCGCTGGCCTCCGCGGCTGCGGCACCGGCACCGACGCCCACTCCGGCACCGACGCCCACTCCGGCACCGACTCCGATACCGGCCGCGGCGCCGGCCCCGGCCGACCGGCCAGCCCCCGCGCCCGCCGCCGTCTCACGGCGCACCTTCGTCTCCCGCGTCGTCGGGGCGGGCGCTGCCACCGCCGCCCTCGGCACCGTCGGCTACGGCGCGTACGGCGTCCTGAACGGCCCCAGCGTGAAGCGGGTCACCGTGCCGCTCGCCAAGCTGCCGCGCTCCGCGCACGGATTCCGCATCGCCGTCGTCAGCGACATCCACCTCGGACCGATCCTCGGCCGCGGCCACACCCAGCGGATCGTGGACGCGATCAACTCCACCAGCCCCGACCTCGTCGCCGTCGTCGGCGACATGGTCGACGGCAACGTCGCCGACCTCGGCCCCGCCGCCGAGCCCCTGACCCAGCTGCGGGCCAAGCACGGCTCCTTCTTCGTCACCGGCAACCACGAGTACTTCTCCGGCGCCCAGCAGTGGGTGGACCACGTCCGCGAGCTGGGCCTGCGCCCCCTGGAGAACGAGCGCGTGGAGATCGCCGCCGGCTTCGACCTCGCCGGCGTCGACGACGTCGAGGGCGAGAAGGAGGGCAAGGGCCCGGACTTCGCCAAGGCCCTCGGCGACCGCGACCGCTCGCGTGCGTCCGTGCTCCTGGCCCACCAGCCCGTCGTCATCCACGACGCGGTCGACCACGGCGTGGACCTCCAGCTCTCCGGCCACACCCACGGCGGCCAGCTCTGGCCGGGCCCGTACCTCGCGGGGCTGGCGAACCCGACGGTCGCCGGCCTCGAACGCTACGGCGACACGCAGCTGTACGTGACGCGCGGCGCCGGCGCGTGGGGCCCGCCGGTGCGGGTGGGAGCGGAGTCCGACATCACGGTGGTCCAACTGGCGTCCCGCCGGGCCTGACGCTGCCGCATCCGCGGTCGCTGGTCTCTGCGGCCCGTCTGTGGTTGCTCGCGCAGTTCCTCGCGCCCCTGACAACCTCGCCGTTTCCCTGCGGGTGCGTTTGTCTCTGCGGATTGTGGTGGGCTTGTCGCGCAGTTCCCCGCGCCCCTGATTGCCCCGCCCTTCGGGCGCGGGCGGCTCCCCGCGCCCGAAGGGCGGGAGTTTCTAGGGGCGCGGGGAACTGCGCGAGCAACCAGAGACGGCCCGCAGAGACCAATGCACCCGTAGTGCCACGGCGAGGTTGTCAGGGGCGCTGGGGGTCCCCCCCGTGCCCGCAGGGCACGGGGGGAGGAACTGCGCGACAAGCCCACCACCGGCCGGTGGAGACGAACGCACCCGCGGTGCCACGGCGAGGGGCACCTCGCGCTGGAGCCCCGGGGGCTGCACGCACCACAGACCGGGCCGGAGGGCCACCCGTCAGGGCGCGAGCCGCTCGCTCGGGGGGAAGGTCACCGTCACCGTCAGCCCCTTGCCCGGGGACGTCGTCACGCGCACCGTCGCCGCGTGGGCGTCCGCCGCCGCGCGGACGATGGACATGCCCAGGCCGCTCCCGGGGACGCCCGCACCCCCCGCGCGGAAGAAGCGGTCGAAGATGCGTTCCGCGTCCTCCCGCTCCATGCCGGGGCCCTCGTCCGTCACGCGCAGCCGGACGACGTCGGCCGTCGGGGCGGACAGCGACACTTCCACGTCCGCGTCCACCGGAGTGTGGACGCGGACGTTCGCCAGCAGGTTGCCGACCAGCTGCCGCAGCGTCGCCTCGTCGCCGAGCACCACGCCCGCCGCTTCCGTCCGGACCACCACCCGCCGACCCCGCTGCTGCGCCACCAGGTCGTCCGTCGCGTCCCGGACCAGGCGGCCGAGGTCCACCGGGGCCAGTCGGTGGGCCTCGGGGCGTCCGTCCAGGCGGGCGAGGGTCAGCAGTTCGGACACCAACCGGCCCATCCGGTCGGCCTCCGCGGACATCCGGGCCAGGGCCCGCTCCCGCTCCGCGGGGGAGCGCAGCATGCCCCGGTCGTACAGCTGGAGGTACCCCTGGATCGCGGCCAGGGGCGTACGCAGCTCGTGGGAGGCGTCCGCGACGAACCGGCGCAGCTGCGCCGCGCTGCGCTCCCGCGTCTCGAAGGCCGACTCCACCTGGTGCAGCATCGAGTTGAGCGCCACCCGCAGTTGCTCGATCTCGTTCACGGGGTGCCGGCCCGCCGGCACGCGCCGCGCCAGGTCGCCCTCGGCGATCGCGGACGCCGTCTCCACCATGCCCTCCAGCGGACGCACCAGGCGCTTGGTGCTCTTCATCGTGACCAGCGCCAGCACGCACAACAGCAGCCCCCCGAAGGCCAGATCGACCTTGAGTGCCTTGTGGATGCCGGACCGCACCGCGTCCACGTCCGCCGCGAGCAGCAGCACCGAGCCGTCCCGCAGCGCGCCGGCGACGACCCGGTAGGGGTCGCCGGACACC
Source organism: Streptomyces sp. NPDC047315 (assembly GCF_040643215.1). NCBI lineage: Bacteria > Bacillati > Actinomycetota > Actinomycetes > Kitasatosporales > Streptomycetaceae > Streptomyces > Streptomyces sp. NPDC047315. Next base: position 34,719 of record NZ_JBEYTZ010000017.1, read on the forward strand.
TCCACGTCCCGCACCTTCCCCTCCGCAGCGAACTCCGCGGGGTCCCCCACCGCCGCCGCCAGCTCCAACTGCCGCCCGGTGGGCGCGTGCGTGGCGAAGGGCGTCGGCCGCATCCCGGCGTCCAGCGCCACCAGGATGGTGCCCGGCCGCGGCAGGCCCGTCGACTCCGGATCCCTGGGCGAGGCCACGTGCTCCAGCAGCGTGGAGATCGCCTGGAGCTGGTTGAGGTCCTCCTGCGTGAAGTCGGTCTGCTGCATGGCCTCCCGGCTGGCCAACAGCTCCCCGTCCACCCGCTGCAACAGGTAGTGCTGCATCGCCAACAGGCTGACGACGGTCGCCGCGGCCACCCCGAGCAGCAGCAGGAGCAGGTTCACCAGCGTGAGCTTGGTCCGCAGGGAGTGCATCCGGAGGTGCCGTACGCGCACCCAGAGCCGGAACCCCTCCAGCGAACCGGTCCAGCCGCGCGCCCGCCCGGCCCGCGCCCGCCCGGCCCGTACCCGCCCGGCCCGCACCCGCCCCGTACGGTCGTCGACGTCCGGAGCGCTCACGTAAGCCCGTACCCCACGCCCCGGCGCGTGGTGATCAGCGGCGGCCCCAGCGGGTCGAGCTTGCGCCGCAGATAGCTGACGTACGTCTCCACCACGGTCGACTCCGCGGAGTGCTCGTAGCGCCACACGTGCTTCAGGAGCTGCTCCTTGGACACCACCCGGCCCGCGTTGCGCACCAGGAAGCGCAGCAGTGCGTACTCCGTCGGCGTCAGCTGCACCGCCCGGCCCGCGCGCCGGACCTCGTACGTCGTCTCGTCCAGCTCCAGGTCCCGGTGGCGCAGCGGCGGCGGCACCGGGAGGACGTCCCCGCCGGACGCGGGCCGGGTGCGACGCAGCACGGCCTGGATGCGGGCCACCACCTCGTCCACGTTGAACGGCTTGGTGATGTAGTCGTCGCCGAACCGCAGCGCGCCCACCACCTCCGCGGGCGCGTCCCGGGCCGTGATGAACAGGACCGCCGTCTGCGGCATCCGGCTGCGCAACGCCCGGCCCAGGGCGCGGCCGTCGCCGTCCGGCAGCATCACGTCCAACAGCGCCACGTCCGGCCGCGCCCGCTCGGCGAGCAGCTGCGCCTGCCGTACGCCGCCGGCGGTCACCACCTCGAAGTCGTGGTGGCGCAGGGCGATCGCGAGCACGTCGGCGATGCTCGGCTCGTCCTCGACGACCAGCACCGTCGCCCCCGTGCCCCGTTCGTGCTGCTCCATCGTCCGCGCCCCTTCCGCCGCTGGCTCCAGTATCCGCGCGGAGGCCGCCCCAACGGTGCCCCGTTGTCTTGGAGTTCCTTGAGAGTCCGGCTCCGCAGCCGCCGCGGGCCCGGTGATCGACCGATGCTGAGGCCGGGCCCGGGGGACGTGACGAGCTGGTGAAGGGAATGACGTCGTGGCGGCATGGGCACGTTGGTGCTATCGACACAGGTTGGTCGTCTTGGTGCTGTGGGTGGTGGCGCTGCTCGGCCTGGGGGCGCTGGGCGGTGCGAAGGGGTCCGACTACTCGAACGACTTCAGCCTCCCCGGCACCGACTCGCAACGCGCGTACGACCTGATGGCCTCGGCGTTCCCGGAGCGCTCGGGCGATCCGACGACGGTGGTGTGGCGCACCGCCGACGGCTCGGTCCGCGACGCCGCGGTGCGGGAGCGATTGGAGCCCGCGCTGAAGGAGATCGCGGGGATGAAGGGCGTCGGGGAGGTCGTCAGCCCGTACGGCTCCGACGGCTCTGACGGCTCCGGCGCGGTCAGCGCGGACGGCCGTACCGCGTACGCGACCGTCGTCTTCGCCGACCGCGCCGAAGAGGTGCCGAAGGCGCTGGTGGAGGACGTCGTCGAGCAGGTCGAGGACGCCCGCGCGGACGGGCTGCGGGTCGAAATCGGCGGCCAGGCCGTCGTGTACGCGAACGAGCCCCCGGCCGGCACGGCGGAACTCGTCGGCATCGTCGCCGCCGCGATCGTGCTCTTCCTCGCCTTCGGCTCGCTCTTCGCGATGCTGCTGCCGCTGGTCGTGGCGCTGTTCGCGGTCGGCATCGGGCTGGTGCTGACGGGCCTGGTCAGCAATGCGACGGAGCTGGCGACGATCGCGCCGCTGCTCGGCACCCTCGTCGGCCTCGGCGTCGGCATCGACTACGCCCTCTTCATCGTCACCCGGCACCGCAGGGGGCTGCTGCGCGGCGTCGCGCCGCAGGACGCCGCGGCCACCGCGGTCAACACCTCGGGCCGTGCGGTCGTCTTCGCCGGCGCCACGGTCTGCATCGCGCTCGCCGGGATGCTGGTGACGAACCTGCGCTTCCTCGAAGGCATCGTGATCGCCGCGTCCCTGACGGTGGTCCTGAGCGTGCTGGCGGCCGTCACGCTGCTGCCCGCGCTGCTCGGCTTCCTCGGGATGCGGGTGCTCAGCCGCCGCCAGCGGCGCCGGCTCGCCGCGGGAGGGTTCCAAGGGGCCGGCTCCGAGGGGGCGAGCAGCGCCGGCGCGCGCTGGGCCGCGTTCGTCGAGCGGCGTCCGAAGGCGATCGGCGCGCTGGCGCTCGTCGTGATGGCGGTGCTTGCGCTCCCGGTGCTGTCGCTGCGGCTGGGCACCATCGACCACGGCAACCACCCCGAGTCCACGACCACCAGGAAGGCGTACGACCTGCTGGCCGACGGCTTCGGGCCCGGCTTCAACGGTCCGCTCCAGATCGTCGTCGACGGGGCCGAGCCCGCCGCCATCACCGCGCTGGCGCAGCGGGCCAAGGACACGGAGGGCGTCGTACGGGCCGAGGTCGTGCCGACCCCGGCCGGCTCGCCCGTGGCGGTGATCCACGTCGTACCGGCGACGTCGCCGCAGGACGAGCGGACGGACCGGCTCATCGACGCGCTGCGCGACGACGTGGTGGCGCCGTCGGGGGAGCGGGCCCACGTCGGCGGGGCCACCGCCGTCTTCAAGGACTTCGCCGAGGTCACGGCGGAGCGGCTGCCGTACTTCGTCGTCACCGTCGTCGGGCTCGGCGCGCTCCTGCTGCTGATCGCGTTCCGCTCGATCGGGGTGCCGCTGACGGCGGCGGTGATGAACCTGATCGCGGCGGCGTCCTCGTTCGGGATCATGGTGGCGATCTTCCAGTGGGGCTGGGGCGCGGAGCTGTTCGGCTTCGGCAAGGAGGGGCCGATCACGGCCTTCCTCCCGGCGATCATGCTCTCCCTGCTGTTCGGGCTCTCCATGGACTACCAGGTCTTCCTGGTCAGCCGGATGCACGAGGAGTGGGTGCACACCAAGGACAACGCACGGGCCGTGCGCGTGGGCCTGACCGAGACCAGCCGGGTCATCAACTCCGCGGCCCTCATCATGATCTGCGTCTTCACCGCGTTCGTGTTCAGCGGTGACGTGGAGGCCGCGATGATCGGCGTGGGGCTCGCCGCGGCCGTCGCGCTCGATGCGTTCGTCCTGCGCACGGCGCTGGTGCCGGCCGTGATGTACGTGTTGGGCCGGACGAACTGGTGGCTGCCGGGCTGGCTGGACAGGTGGCTGCCGCGCTTCGCGGTGGAGCCGAAGGAGGATCCGGCGGCGCCGTCGCGGCCCGCGTCCCGCGACGAGGCCCCGGCGGACGCGCCCGTGGGGCGCTAGGTCCCGCGCGCGCTGCGCCTTTGGACGTAGTCGCCGTTTCCCTTGGGGAGCGTTGGTCTCCGCTGGCCGGTGGTGGGCTTGTCGCGCAGTTCCGCCCGCTATGCCGGAAGGGCGTGGTGGTACCTCCAGCGCCACCTGTTTTTCTTCCCCCGTCATTTGTCTGCGGGCTGGAGGTGGAGGTGTTTGGGGTGCTGGGGGTCCCCCCGTGCCCGCAAGGCACAGGTGGGGGTCCCCCACGTCCTTAGGCGTGGGGGGAGGAACTGCGCGACAAGCCACAGACGGGCCGCAGGCGCCATGACCGCACACCCGTGCACGTCACCGCTCGCCCGTACGTCACTTCGCGCCGTCCGGTGCCGGTCCGGACCGGCTGGTGAGCGGCTTGCGTACGCCCGCCCGGAGCGGCGTCTTCCCGCCCGCGGAGTCCGACTTGCGCGCCGCGACGGACTGCGCCATGCCCGGCAGCATGTCCGTGAACAGTTCGTGGACGTCGTTGACGAGCCCCCGCAGCACCTTGAAGCGGGAGAGGTGGATCCCCTTCGCGGTCAGCCGGGCGCCCCGCTCCGCCAGCCTGCGGCTGCGCTCGCGGCCGTCGGAGCGGTCGAACACCCAGTACAGCACCAGCCCCATCTGGGACAGCCACATCAACTCCGGCAGGGTGTCGGCCAGGTCCTTCGGGACCTTCGCCTTCGCACCGGCCAGCACCTCCCGGTGGACCTGGACGGCCTCGTCCCGCGCCGGCTCCGACTCCGGTGAGAAGGGGCTGAGGGGGGACTCCGGGTCGGCCGCGTTCTTGAAGAACTGGGCCGCGAACTCGTGGTACGGCTCGGCGACTTCCAGCCAGGCCAGGTGCACCCCCGCGATCCGGGCGGAGAGGTCCGTCTCCGACGTCAACAGCGGCTGCACCGCCGCCCGGTGCTCGGCGCCGATGCGGTCGTAGAACCCCTGGACGAGGTGTTCCTTGGACGAGAAGTAGTAGTACGCGTTCCCGACCGAGACCCCGGCCTCCAGGGCGATGGCCCGCATCGTCGTCTTGTCGTAACCGCGTTCCTGGAACAACCGGAGCGCGGTCTCCAGGATCAACGTCCGGGTCTGCTCGCTCTTGGGGGCGCTCTTGCCGTCACTCACGTTGCCCGAGCCTAATGGGGCGGGGCGCAGCGGTCGTCACAGGGCGCGGGCGGCGGTGGCCCCGCCCGGCCCGGGACTTCGTCGAGCCACCGCTGGGTCGCCCCCGTCACCTCCCGGTACTTGGCCGCGGCGATGACGGCGGCGCGGGCGAAGGCGATGCCGGAGGGGCCGGCCAGCCAGTGCGCCTTGGCGCGGTGGTCGGCCAGCGCCCACAGGCAGACCAGGAACGCCGCGTCGTCCGTGTAGACCTGCCCCCGGTCGCCGATGACGGTGATCTTACGGAGGGTGGCCGCGTGGTCGAGGTCGGGGAAGAGCGTTCTGGCCTGCGCCGAACCGACCGGGACCAGGTCCATCGGGACGAGCTTGGGCTGTCGCTCCAGCCAGCCCTTCAGATGGGCGCAGAGCCCGCACTCGGGGTCGAAAAGGACGGTGAGCCGGCGCACCGCGCCGCCTCCTCCGGGCCCGGCGAAACCGCCGCGGGTGGCCACGGCGCTCACCGCGGGCTCGGCGGGGCGTCCGTGGGTCCGGTCGCCGGACCGTGGCCCATGACGGGACGGTGGCCCATGACCGGGCCGTGGCCCGCCACCGCGGCCGGGGGCTGCAACCAGCCCTGCGGGGCGACCGGGGGCGTCGACTCGTGCCGCAGCAGCCCCCGTCGACGCATCTTGTTGAGCACGAAGACGTTGGTGAGGTGCAGCACGCCGAGGACGAACAGCACGATGCCGAGCTTCACCGACAGCTCCTCGAAGAGGTTGCGCGTGCTCTCCACGGTGCTGCTGATCTTCAAGAAGGCGACGACGAAGCCCAGGTTGATCAGGTAGAAGCCGACGACCAGCAGATGGTTCACGGCATCGGCGAGTTTCTCGTCGCCGTTCATCACGTCCGACAGGAAGAGCCGTCCGTTGCGGCTGAGCGTGCGGGCCACCCAGACGGTCAGCGTGATGCTGATGGGGAGGTAGATCAGGTATCCGACGACATTGAAGTCCATGTCCGCCGACCCTTCTGAACGTGTTCAAAAACTCCGACGACAGCAAGGTAGCCCTCTTTTTGAACACGTTCAACACGGAACCTGGGGCTCCGGAAAGTGTGTTGGGGAGTCCGCGGGGCCGGGGTAACCTCCGTGGATGACGCTTGCCCATGACCTGGTCGGCCCGTCCGACGGCGGCCGGAACGTCGTGCTGCTGCACTCGACGGTGTGCGACCGCCGCATGTGGGACGCCCAGCTACCGGCCCTGACCGCCGCCGGAAACCGTGTCGTCCGCGGCGACTTCCGCGGGTACGGCGAAACGCCCTGCGCGGGCGCGCCCTACGCCGACGCCGACGACGTACTGGCCCTGATGGACGCCGCGGGGATGGCCCGAGCCGTGCTGATCGGCGCCTCGTACGGCGGGCGGACCGCCCTGGAGGTCGCCCTGCGCGCCCCCGAGCGCGTCACCGGCCTTGCGCTGCTCTGCCCCGGACCGCTGCCCGGCGTGCCGGAGAGCGCGGAGCTGACCGCCTTCGAAGAGCGGGAGGTGGAACTCGTCCAGTACGGCGACCTGGACGAGGCGGCGGCGCTCAGCGCCCGCACCTTCCTCGGCTCCGAGGCCGACGCCGCGACCTTCGCCGCGGTCGCCGCCATGCAACTGCACGCCTACGAGGTCCAGTTGGCCGACGGTGAAGAGCACTGGGGCACCGGCGACTTCGACGTCGCGGCGCTGGCGGACCTGTCCGTGCCCGCGCTCGTCGTCTCCGGCGCGCACGACCTCGTCGACTTCCGGGAATCCGCCCGGCGGGTGGTGGCGGCCCTGCCCGCCGCGCGCCACCGCGAACTGTCGTGGGCTGGCCACCTCCCGGGCCTGGAACGCCCGACCGAGACCACCGGCCTGCTCGTCGACTTCCTCGCCGCCGTCTTCCCCGACGCCGTCACATCGCGCTGAGCGAGCGCGCGTAGTTCACCTGGCCCATCACGTGCTGGACCGTCATCGCGTGCAGCGCGGGGACCATCGTGACGTGGTGTTTGCCGCCGCTGGTGACCGAGACCTGGACGAAGCCCGTGGTCTTCTTCTCCTTCATCAGCAAGAACAGCAGACCCAGGAAGCAGACGAAGAAGAAGACCACCGCCAGCACGATCGCGTGCGCGGGGATCTTCTCCTCCGTGCGGGACATGTCCGTGACGTTCCACACCGCGCCCTTCAGCGGCAGGTGGCCGGCGGGGGTGACGATGGTGTCGTGCATCACCACGATGTCGCCGATGGTCACCAGCGGCGCCCCCAGCGGCACGGGCGCGCCCGGCGCGCCGTACGGCGTCCCGAGCGGCGTCCCCATCGGAACGGGGAACGACGGCTGGGTCTGCGCGTAGTTCGGGGCCTGGTTCGGATAGCCGTACCCGGGGGCCGGGTAGCCGTACGCGGGAGTGCCGGGCGGGGTGTCCGGCCCCCACTGGTACTCGGGCTCGCCCTCCCGGGCGTAGGGGTTGTGCTCCGGGCCCGGATTCGCGTGCGGACTGGGTTCGGTCATCGTCAGCTCCCCGCTTCCTGCTGCGCTGCTGCGTCAACTCGCCGTCCCCGTCGATCCTGCCACCAGGCGGCCCGCGGGGTGAAGCACGGATCCGAATTGTCGGGAAAAGAGCGGAGCCCCGCATCCACGGAAGGGATGCGGGGCCCTGCAAGGCTCAGTAGCTCAGGGGCTCAGTAGCGACGCGTGATCAGCGCGCGCTTCACTTCCTGGATCGCCTTGGTGACCTCGATGCCGCGCGGACAGGCGTCCGTGCAGTTGAACGTGGTGCGGCAACGCCACACGCCGTCCTTGTCGTTCAGGATCTCCAGCCGCTGCTCACCGGCCTCGTCGCGGGAGTCGAAGATGAAGCGGTGCGCGTTGACGATCGCCGCCGGGCCGAAGTACTGCCCGTCGTTCCAGAACACCGGGCACGACGTGGTGCACGCCGCGCACAGGATGCACTTGGTGGTGTCGTCGAAGCGCTCGCGGTCCTCCGCGGTCTGCAGCCGCTCGCGCGTCGGCTCGTTCCCCTTGGTGATCAGGAACGGCATCACGTCCCGGTACGCCTGGAAGAACGGCTCCATGTCCACGACCAGGTCCTTCAGGACCGTCAGGCCCTTGATGGCCTCGACCGTGATCGGCTTCTCCGGGTTGATGTCCTTGATCAGCGTCTTGCAGGCGAGCCTGTTCTTGCCGTTGATCCGCATCGCGTCGGAGCCGCAGATGCCGTGCGCGCAGGAGCGGCGGAAGGTCAGCGTCCCGTCCAGGTCCCACTTGATCTTGTGGAGCCCGTCGAGCACCCGCTCCTTGGGGTCGATCTCGATCTGGAAGTCCTCCCAGACCGCGTGCTCCGAGATCTCCGGGTTGAACCGGCGGATCCGGAACGTGACCGTGATCAGGTGCGAGGAGGAAGCGGCCTCCGCCTCCACCTTGTCCATCGTGGGAGTAGCCATCAGTACTTACGCTCCATCGGCTGGTAGCGGGTCTGGACGACCGGCTTGTAGTCGAGGCGGACGGACTCGGAGCCGTCGTCGCCGACCTCGCGGTACGCCATGGTGTGGCGCATGAAGTTGACGTCGTCGCGGTTGGGGTAGTCCTCGCGGTAGTGGCCGCCGCGGGACTCCTTGCGGGCCAGCGCGGAGACGGCCATGACCTCGGCCAGCTCCAGCAGGTTGCCCAGCTCGACGGCCTCCAGCAGGTCGGTGTTGAACCGCTTGCCCTTGTCCTGGATCGAGACGTTCTTGTACCGGGCGCGCAGCTCGGCGATCTTCTCGACGGCCGTTTTGATGGTCTGCTCGGTGCGGAACACCATCACGTTGGCGTCCATGGTCTCCTGCAGCTCGCGGCGCAGGTCGGCCACGCGCTCGTTGCCCGTGGAGTCGCGCAGCTGCTCGACCATCTCCACGACGAGGGACGCCGGGTCCTCCGGCAGCTCGACGTAGTCGGCCTTCACCGCGTACTCGGCCGCGGCGATGCCCGAACGGCGTCCGAAGACGTTGATGTCGAGCAGCGAGTTGGTGCCGAGGCGGTTGGCGCCGTGCACGGAGACGCAGGCGACCTCGCCGGCCGCGTACAGACCCGGAACGACGGTGGTGTTGTCCGACAGGACCTCGCCCTCGACGTTCGTCGGGATGCCGCCCATCGCGTAGTGCGCCGTCGGCTGGATCGGGATCGGGTCCGTGTAGGGCTCGATGCCGAGGTAGGTCCGGGCGAACTCGGTGATGTCCGGGAGCTTGGCGTCGAGCTGCTCCGGCGGCAGGTGGGTGAGGTCCAGGTAGACGTGGTCGCCCTCGGGGCCGCAGCCGCGGCCCTCGCGGATCTCCGTGTAGATGGAGCGGGAGACCACGTCGCGCGAGGCGAGGTCCTTCATGACGGGCGCGTACTTCTCCATGAAGCGCTCGCCGTCCTTGTTGCGCAGGATGCCGCCCTCGCCGCGGGCGCCCTCGGTGAGCAGGATGCCCATCCGCCAGATGCCCGTGGGGTGGAACTGGAAGAACTCCATGTCCTCCAGCGGCAGCCCGCGCCGGTAGCAGGCCGCCTGGCCGTCACCGGTGAGGGTGTGCGCGTTGGAGGTCACCTTGAAGAACTTGCCGGTGCCGCCGGACGCGTAGATGACCGCCTTCGCCTGGAAGACGTGGATCTCGCCGGTGGCCAGCTCGTAGGCGACCACGCCGGCCGAGTGCTTGACGCCGTCGACCTCGGTGATCAGCTGGTCCAGGACGTAGAACTCGTTGAAGAACTCCACGCCCTCCTTGACGCAGTTCTGGTACAGCGTCTGGAGGATCATGTGGCCGGTGCGGTCCGCGGCGTAGCAGGACCGGCGCACCGGGGCCTCGCCGTGGTTGCGGGAGTGCCCGCCGAAGCGGCGCTGGTCGATGGTGCCGTTCGGGGTCCGGTTGAACGGCAGGCCCATCTTCTCCAGGTCGAGGACGGCGTCGATGGCCTCCTTCGCCAGGATCTCGGCGGCGTCCTGGTCGACCAGGTAGTCACCGCCCTTGACCGTGTCGAAGGTGTGCCACTCCCAGTTGTCCTCCTCCACGTTCGCCAGCGCGGCGGCCATGCCGCCCTGCGCGGCGCCCGTGTGGGAGCGGGTCGGGTAGAGCTTCGTCAGCACCGCGGTGCGGCTGCGCTTGGTGGCCTCGATGGCGGCGCGCATTCCCGCGCCGCCGGCGCCGACGATGACGGTGTCGTACTTGTGGATCTTCATGAGGTGCGTCAGCCCCGGCTCTAGCGGATGTTCGGGTCGAAGGTGAAGATCACCAGCGAGCCCAGCAGGATGGTGAACACCGTGGCGGTGTACAGCAGGCCCTTGAGCCACAGTCGCGTGTTCGGGCGCTCGGCGTAGTCGTTGATGACGGTACGCAGCCCGTTGGCGCCGTGCAGCATCGCGAGCCAGAGCATCAGCAGGTCCCAGACCTGCCAGAACGGGGACGCCCAGCGGCCCGCGACGAACGCGAAGCCGATCTTGGAGACGCCGCCGTCCAGCACGAGCTGGATGATCAGGTGGCCGATGACCAGGACGACCAGCACCACGCCGGACAGCCGCATGAACAGCCACGCGGCCATCTCGAAGTTGCCGCGGGTGGAGCGCGGGGTGCGCCCGGTCCGCTTGCGCGGCGGCTCGATGACCGGCGCCGGGTTGTCGACGTCGTACAGGGGTTCCGTCTCCACGGCCCCGATTGCGGAAGAGGTGTCAGCAGACATGACCGGCGTCAGCTCCCGAAGACTTCGCGTGCGGCGTGGCCGAGGACGGGATACAGGGCGCCCGCCATCAGCACGATCCAGATGCCCATCACGGTCCAGAGCATCTGCTTCTGGAAGCGCGGGCCCTTGGACCAGAAGTCCACGGCGATGACGCGCAGGCCGTTCAGGGCGTGGAAGAGGACGGCGGCCACCAGGCCGTATTCGAGCAGCGCGACGATCGGCGTCTTGTAGACGGCCACGACCTTGTCGTAGTCCTCTGGGGAGACGCGGACGAGAGCGGTGTCCAGGACGTGGACGAACAGGAAGAAGAAGATGAGGACGCCGGTGACTCGATGAGCCACCCAGGACCACATTCCTTCCCGGCCGCGGTACAGCGTTCCAGCCGGCACGGAAGAACCCTCCGGGAGCGGGGACTGGGGCCTGCCGGCTTGTGGGTGTCGGTCTGGCCCGGCCGGGTACGGTCCACCGGCCCCGGCCATCGTAGCGACGACTTGTCGGTTCCTTCGCACGGGGTCCGCCGGTGTGATCAAACAGGCAAGCAAAGATCCACGGACGGGCTATTGCGACGACGGTCGCGGACGGCGGGACGCACCCGCTTTCATCGGGTATGAGGGGTGATGTCCTGGGGCTTCAGCGGGCGGTTCGGGCTCCGGGCCAGGGTGCCGGGGTGGCGGCCCGAGGGCCGGCGACGGTCTGTCGCAGCCGGGCGCGGGCCAGCAGTCGCAGCTGTTCGGCGGAGACGACGCGCTCCTCGTCCGGCTCGTGGTTCAGCCGCAGCCGGATGCCGGTGAGGATCTCGTCGACCCATTCGTGGGGCGCGTACGCGTCTAGGTGCAGGACGAAGGAGTGGCCGAACCGGCTCTCGTACGCGGCGTGGGCGGCGGCCAGTGCGGTGAGGACGTGGGTGCCCTGCGGCGCGTCGGGGTGCGGCCCGGCCGGGTACTCGTCGGCGAGGGCCTCGCTCAGATCGGCGGGGGCCAGGTCGTACCCGGCCTCGTCGGAGGCGGCGAGCAGGGAGCCGACGTCCGGGTACGGGCGGTGGGCGGCCACCCGCTCGGCCCAGCGGGCGCTGCCGCAGCACGCCAGCAGCGCGGCGAGGGCGTCCTCGTCGGACGCCGAGTTGAACAGGGTCAGCCCGGGGGGCTGCAGAGCGCCCGGGCCCTTGGGGCGCGGCGCGGCGGTCGGGCCGACCGGACTCGCCGTGGTCTGCGCGGGTAGCACCGGGTGCGACGGCCGGGCGGGGTGCGGGAGACCGGCGTCGGAATCGCTGGACAGCGTGGGCTCCTCACCACGAGAAGAAGGACAGAGCAGGGAAGGAGGGGAAGGGCGGGAAGGCGGGAAGGCGGGAAGCGGGAAGGGGGAAAGACAGAGGGGAGAACGGGACTGGCTGCTGGCTCATGGAGACGGCCGGGGCGGTCGGAAGGACCGGGAAGGCCGGAACGGCCCGTACACCCGGGACGGGTGGTGCGGCCGGGAAGGCTGTGAAGAGTGGGGCGAATGGGGCAACGCTATCCAGCTGTGCGAGTACCTGTCCGACGGATGCGCGATTTTCACCCGGACGGAAGAGTTTCCGCTCATCCGATAGACGACCTGGCCGGTTTCACGGATTTTGGGACGGTATGCAGTGGGCCGTGGGAGGCGGCCGGGAACAGGGGTCGAGGCCCAGGAGGTGGCCAGGTGAAGCGCATCGTAGAGGGCGCTGACGGCGCGGGCGCACTGGTTGATACGGGTGGCGCGGCCCGTGTCTACCGTACGGGTGACGGCGCAGGCGCGCGGACCGCCGCACGCGCGGGTGCGCGGGCGCCGGTCGTACGGCGCACCGCCCGGCGCGCCCCCGGGCGGGGCCGTCGCGGCGTCAGTCGCGGTGGGCTCGTCGGCCTCGCACTGGCGCTGGCCTTGACGGGGTGTTCGAACGGATCCGGCTCCGACGCCTCCGCCGACGCCCCCGCGTCGAGCACGGGCACCCCCTCGCCGACCGCGACGTACCCGCTGTCGACGGCGCCCGCGACGGTCCCCGCCGTGCGCGAGCACCGGGCCGCCCGCGGCCCCGGCTGGCGCCCCGGCCCGGACGCCGGGGTGGTCGTCGCCCGCGGCAGCGAGGCCCTGGCGGACGAGGGCAAGCTCGTCGCGGGGGAGCTCAAGGTCCCGTACCGCGGGGTGACCGCGGCCCGCACGGGCGATGTGGAACTGGTCCTCGAAGCCGACCAGGAGGGCGGACCCGAGTCGTACGCCGTGCGCACGGAGGGCGGTCGGGTGCGGATATCGGGCCCCGACGAGGCCGGTGTCTTCTACGGCACCCGCACCCTCAAGCAGGCCGTGCGCTCGGGCGGCGCGATGCCGGAGGGCACGGTGCAGGACGCGCCGGACCGCCCGCAGCGCGGGTTCATGCTGGACATCGCCCGCAAGGAGTTCAGCGTGGCGTGGATGGAGGACCGGCTGCGGGAGATGGCCGACCTCAAGCTCAACCAGTTCGGTCTGCACTTCTCCGACGACCAGGCGTTCCGCATCGAGTCCACGACCCACCCCGAGGTGGTCTCGGCCCAACACCTGACGAAGGACGAGGTGCGCCGCGTCCTGGCGCTGGCGAAGTCGCTGCACATCACCGTCATCCCCGAGATCGACTCGCCCGGCCACCTCGGCGCGGTCCTCGCGCACCACCCCGACCTCAAGCTGAAGGACGCGTCGGGGCGGGTGGTGCAGGGCGCGATCGACATCGGCAACCCCGCCTCCGCGCAACTCGTCGACGAACTCCTGCGGGAGTACGCGGATCTGTTCGACGGGCGGTACTGGAACGTCGGCGGTGACGAGTACACGGCCCTGACCTGGAAGGACCCTCAGGCGTCCTTCCCGGCCCTGGCGGAGTTGGCCCGTGAGGAGTACGGCCCGAAGGGGCGCGTGCAGGACCTCGCGACGACGTGGGTCAACGACCGCGCCGAACTCGTCCGCGGGCTCGGCCGCGTCCCCAAGGCGTGGAACGACGGCTTCTTCGCCGGCGGTCAGGTCAGCGTCGACAAGGACGTCGAGGTCGAGTACTGGACGGGCAAGGAGATCGGCGCCCGCGCACCTGAGGAGTACCTCGCCGAGGGCCGCAAGCTGGTGAACCTCAACGACGAGTACCTCTATTACGTGCTCGGCGAGCCCAACGAGTTCGTGTACCCGACCGGGCAGCGGATCTACGAGCAGTGGACCCCGCTGGTGGTGCGCGGCACCAAGCCGGTGCCGCAGAAGTACTCGGGCCAGATCCTGGGCGGGCGGTTCGCGGTCTGGGGCGACGTGGCCGGGGCGCAGACGCCGGACCAGATCGCCCGGGGGATCGCGCTGCCGCTGGCGGCGACGGCGCAGAAGGTGTGGGACCCGCGACAACCCGAGCGCAGCTGGGTCGACTTCGCGGCGCTGGCGCAGCGGGTGCGCTGAACGGCCGCGGACGCGACGGGCGCGACGGGCGCGACGGGCGCGGCGGGCGCGACGGGCGCGGCGGGCGCGGCGGTGCGGCGGACGGGGACGGGGGGCGGGGCGGCCCGCGCCCTGTCCGTATTCGTCTGGACTCCGGGTCCCGCGCCACGTATGTTCCGCAGGCGGTCGCGCACGGTGTGCGGCCGGTCTCCGCACGCTCCCCTGCGCCGGCCGCGCCGGGGGCGTGCTCTGTCGTGGTCTTCCCTGGGGGGTTCCTTCTCGATGAACGTGTGTTCCGTCTGCCGCGCCACGCCCGCGGTCACTCCGAACGGGCTGTGCGCGGGCTGCGCCGCGGCGCAGGGGGCGGTACCGCCGCCTCCGATGGCGCCGGGCCAGCCCGCGCCCGCCGGCTTCGGCGCGCCGCCGCCGTACCCCGCGGCCCCGGGCCCGTACCCGGGTGGACCCGGGCCGTACGCCGCGGGCCCGAACCCGAACCCGAATCCGTACCCGGCAGGTCCGACGCCCTACACCGCGGGTCCGACGCCTTACCCCGCCGCGCCGCCCGTCGGCATGCCGTACGCACCCGTGCCGCAGGCCGTCAAGGTGCCCGTGGGCCTGTCGTACGCCGTGATGGCCCTGCTCGGCGGCGTGATAGCGGCGGACCTCTTCTCCATCGGCGCCGCCGTGAACGTCAGCACCCTGATGTCCGACGTCGAGCAGTCGCCCTTCTCGGTCGGCGCGGACGAGTTGGACCGGGCCGACGGGTTCATGGCGCTGGCCGGCGTGCTCCAGGTCGTCGCCTACCTCGCCACCGCGGTCGTGTTCATCATCTGGTTCTTCAAGGCCCGCACCAACGCGGACGCCTTCGCGCCCGACCTGCCGCGCATGCAGCGGGGCTGGGCGATCGGCGGCTGGTTCATCCCGTTCGCCAACTTGGTGATCCCGCGCAAGGTCGCGGGCGACATCTGGGCGGCGAGCCGCCGCAACCCGTACAACGGCCACAAGGAACAGCCCGAGCGGCTGCTGAACTTCTGGTGGGCGTTCTGGGTCGTCTCCCTGGTCTTCGCCCGGCTGTCGGTCATGCGCTACGACAAGGCCGAGTCGCCGGAGGAGGTCGGCTCGGCGGCGTTCGGTCTGGTCTTCTCCGACCTCGTCGACATCGTCGCGGCGGTGCTGGCGATCCTGGTCGTCCGGGCGATCACCCGGATGCAGTCGGAGAAGGTGTCGCTGCCGTACCAGCCGCCCGCACCGCCGGCACCCGCCTTCCACTGAGGCGCGCGCCGGGGCCGGGCGTGGGCCCGCCCGGGGGTGTGCGGGCCCACACCGGCACCCGGGGGCTACCAGCGAACGGCGCAAGCCGCTTGCGAGCCATGTTCCGGGTGGCCCGAATGTAACAGAGCGATGGGGCACGTGTGTGCGATCCGCGGGGAAACGGTAAGGGGATCGTTCCCGTAGAACCATGGCGGACCGTGTGCGGGACGGGGTACTTTGCGCCGAACGTGACGTCGGCGATGGGAGGCGTCCGATGGCGTCGGAGCCCGCGGACCCCAAGGAAGAACCCCAGCTAGAACCCCAGCTGGAACTGGCAGAGCTGCTTGCCCTGTTCGCACGGGCGGACGAGCGAGCGCTCGCCGGGAGCGGGGTGGGCTGTCTGGAACGCTGCCTGCCGCTGCTCGGCGACGGCGACGGCGGTGCGGACGCGGCCGTGCTGCGCCCGCTGTGGACGGGCCTCGCGGACGGGGCCGCGCACTGGGCCGAACGGCTCGCGGAGACCCGGGACGCGCTCAAGGCCGCGTCTGACGACGGGCCGCGGCCCGCCGGAGCCGTACGGCACATGCTCGACACCGCCCCCGCGCAGTGGGCGGTGGACCCCTTGCGCACCTGGGCCGAGCAGAGCGCGCGGGCCGCGCTCGCCGCCCACGGCGACCACGAACCGCCCGGCTCGGGCGCGGCGGGCCCGCTGGTGGCGGGGGAGCTGCGGCGGCAGGTGCGGGTGCTGGAGATCCTGGTGGGGGAGGCGGACGGGCCGGGGCTGCGGCAGGTGCTGCACGTGTCGACGGAAGGACGCCGGGTCCTGGCCGCGGCGATCTCGCGCCGGGCGCGCGGCGCCGCGAGCGCCTGACGTCACCGGCACCGTCACTGGACGAGCGTGCCCAGGTCCCGTACCACCCGGGCGAGCGCCCGGACCGGCGCCGTCTCGGCGTCGGACTTCCACACCAGGCCCCACCTGAGCAGGTGGGAGTCGGTGATCGGGAGGTACGCGATGTCGGGGCGGGCGGCGTAGCGCGCCGCGTGGGCGCTGGTGATGTCGATGGCGTCGGACGTGGCCACGATCGTGGGCACCTCCTCGCAACTGGCGACGGAGTGGGCGCGTTCGATGGTGCGACCCGAAGGGGTCGTGAAGGGGCTGTACGCCGCCTCCCAGTAGGAGGGTTGGGGATCGCTGGGTCCGAACAGCCCGCGGTCGCCGAAGGCTTCCATGGACACCGTCTCGTCGTCGACGAGGGGGTGCGCCGCGCGCACCATCGCGACCATGGGTTCGGTGCAGATGACCGGACCGACGCTGAGGTCCGGCTCCTCGATCGGCAGCCAGGCGACGAGCACGTCGATGTCGCCCCGACGCAGCGAGTCGAAGGGGTGGACGAACGGGCTGTGCCGCACCTTCAGTTGCCACTGGGGGTGCCGGGAGCGGAACGACTCCCAGAACGGCGTGAGGTCGTACGCGTTCTCGCCGATCATCCCGACCCTGAGCACGTCGGTGCCGCCGCGCGCGGCGAGCGAGGCCCGGTCCAGGCTGCGCCGCAGCGCGTCCGGGATCGGCAGCAGGTCCTCCCGGAGCTGCTGACCGAGGGCGGTGAGCCGCACCGTGCGGCTGCTGCGTTCGAAGAGCTTCCCGCCGATGCTGCGCTCGTGTTTGGCGATCGACTGACTGACCGACGCCTGGGCGATGCGCAGCCGTTCGGCGGTGCGCCCGAAGTGCAGTTCGTCGGCCAAAGTCAGGAAAATCTCGATATCGCGCAACTGCATGGTACGGGTCTCTCCATCGATAGCTCACAGCGATCGCAATCATAGGAAGAACGCCCTTGATCAAGTGGCCGGCCTGCAAGCAAGCTGATTGCGCATTCGGTCTCCGGGGGAATTCCACGAGTGAGAGATGGATGCCGTGGATGGGGCGAATGTCGCTCGGCTGCATTACCGAAGCTGCGCATCGATCGGGGGAGATGCGCAGCTCACGGTAGGCGGAGCCCCTGGGGAGGGGGCCGGGGGAGGGGGTCGGTGGGGGGTTCGGTGGAGAATGCATGGACCAACTGGACCCGCATTCGAGACTGATGAAAGCATCGCAAGAGAAGTACCGCTTGAGAAGCACCACATGAGAAACAACGCACGTGTTCAACCGAAACGGGGACGCATGAAGAAGTCCAGGTTTGTCCGCAGGGCAGGCAGCGCGGCAGCTGTCGGTGCCATGGTGCTGACGGGGATCGTGGCGAGCGCGTCGAGCGCTTCCGCCGTGGGCTCCTCGGCCTGCACCGAGAACTTCAAGAACACCAAGGTCGCGATCAGCGACTCGGCGAACTTCCGCACCGGCCCGGGCAAGAGCTACACGTCCAAGGGCCTGGTGCACAAGGGCGACAACAAGTTCTACGCGTACTGCGAGCGCGGCAACTGGGTCTACGGGAAGGTCCTCAAGGGCCCCCACAAGGGCAAGAAGGGCTGGATCAGCTGGGACGTCATCGGCTGGCCGATGAACCCGCCGGGCCACATCCCCGGTCGCTGAACCGGTAGTCAGTGAGAGTCAGGGGCCGCACCCGTCGGGTGCGGCCCCTGACGCGTGCGCGGAGGGTGGCGGCGGCCGTTCCGGCGGTCAAGATCTGCCGCGTCACGGGTCCGTCCCGGTGGATGACGGGGCGGTACGGGCTGTCACAGGCGTGTCTTAGGCGGCGGCCCGGCGGAACGGTTGGTCGGCCCGCGGTGGTCGTGGTGGGCAGAAACGCCCGCTCCTACCTTGAGGAACAAACGATGCGCGCTCGCAAGCTCACCTTCGCCGCCCTCGCCGTCGCCGCCGGTCTCTCGCTCACCGCCTGCAACGACGAGGACGTCGCGGGCAAGGACACCTCGGTGAAGAGCGAGGCGCCCGCCGCGTCCGGAGGGTCCGCTTCGGGCGGCGGCTCGGGCTCCGGCGGCACGGAGCAGGGCGGCGGGAAGGACACGTCCGCGGCGAGCGGATCGGAGGGCGGGAAGGACGCGCCCGCCGGGATCGGCAAGTGCCGGACCGACGCCCTGGACATCAGCGCGGTGGACGGCACCGTCGGCGGCGACGACGAAGGCACGGTCGCGGTCACGTTCAGGAACGCCGGCGGCAAGGACTGCGCCCTGAACGGGTACGCGGGCGTCGACCTGAAGACCAGCGCGGGCGCGCTGTCCGCCGAGCGCAGCGGCCAGAAGTCCACGCCGATGACGCTCAAGGACGGCGAGTCGGTGACCTTCGGCGTCACGTACCCGCTGAACGAGTCGGGCGGCTCGGGCGTGAAGGTCTCCGCGATCGTGGTGACCCCGCCCGGCGAGACGAAGTCCTTCTCCCTGGAGTGGCCGGGCGCCGCGACCCTCCCGGTCACCGAAGGCGGCGGCACCCCCGTCAAGGTCGGCCCGATGGGCAGCGCGGGCCAGGGCGGCGCGAGCTGACCCGTACTGCGGGGGCAGTCCCCTCCGGAGCGCGAGCGCGGGACGACCGGGGTCGCCACCCCCCACAGGAGAGACCCCGGTCGTCGTCTGCGCGGGGCCGGTGCGCGGCCCCGTACTCCACTCTGCGCCGCGGGCGCGATTTGTGTCACAGGCAGGCCGAATCCCCTCCCTCCCACTTGGTTGCAAGTTGTACAAACCATGGACGCGGCCCCCCGGGACGACGTAGCGTTCTGGTCTCGTACGGGGCCAAGGGCAGAGCTGCGCAGTGCTGACCAGCTGCGAACCGGACAGTTACAAGTGCAGACAACAGGTACAGGTAGAGGTTGTGCTGGGGGACGACGCGGAGCTGACCGCCGCCGTGCTCGCGGCGCAGGACGGGGACGAGTGCGCGTTCCGTTCTGTGTACCGCGCGGTGCACCCGCGGTTGCTCGGCTATGTGCGGACGCTTGTCGGCGAGCCCGACGCCGAGGACGTGACGTCCGAGGCGTGGCTCCAGATCGCCCGCGACCTGGACCGCTTCAGCGGTGACGCCGACCGGTTCCGCGGCTGGGCCGCCCGGATCGCCCGCAACCGCGCGCTGGACCACCTGAGGATGCGGGGCCGTCGGCCCGCCGTCGGCGGCGACGAGTCGGAGCTGACCGGCAGGGCCGCCCCGTCCGACACCGCGGACGAGGCGATGGAGGCCCTGTCCACCGGCGATACGATGGCGCTCATCGCGCAACTGCCGCAGGACCAGGCGGAGGCGGTCGTGCTCAGGGTGGTCGTCGGCCTCGACGCCAAGAGCGCGGCCAAGACGCTCGGCAAACGGCCGGGCGCCGTGCGCACCGCCGCCCACCGCGGGCTGAAGAAGCTCGCCGAACTCCTGGGCGCCGACGCGGACGGCGTGGCCGCCGTGGACGACCCGGGCACCGCCCCCGAGCCCGTCCCGCAGCAGGCGGGGCCGGAGTTGGACGGGGTGCCACCGCAGCGCGGGCCCGGCACGGGTGCGACGGCATCCGCCGGTGTGACGCATTCACGGCTGCGGACGCAGAAGGACATGTGATGGCCGACGAGCGGTACGAGTGGCTCGACCAGGACACGGCGGAGCGCCTCTTGCGCGGGGAGCCGGTCGAGGCACTCGACGAACCCGCGCGTACCGAAGCCGTACGTCTGGACCGAGCGCTGCGCGCCGCCGTCCCCGTCGCCCCGTCGAGCGGACAGCCCGCCGAACCGTCCGGCGAGCTGCCCGGCGAGGCCGCCGCGCTCGCTGCCTTCCGCGCGGCGAGGACGCCGCCCGGGGCGAAGGAGGACGGCGGGCTCGGCGTCGTCCACATCGGCACCGCACCGCGGTCCCGACGCCGTCGTACGCGTCTGTCGTCGCCGTTCCGCTTCGGGGTGGTCGCGGCCGTCGCCGGGTTCGCCTTCGGTGGGGTCGCCGTGGCGTCCGGGGGTGACCTCCTGCCGTCCCCTTTCGGCAATGCGTCCTCCTCCGGCGGCAACGTCACCGCCGGTGCCACCTCCGATTCGCTGGTCGACCGGTCGTCCGACAAGCACTCCGGGTCGCCGTCCGGGGCGCCGCACCGGCCGCCGGGCACGACGGGGGCGCAGAGCGGCGCCCCCACGAGCCCGGGCGACGGGCTGAGCGCCGACGGCAAGCGGACGGATCGCGCCGCGGAACTCCACCTCAAGGTGCTGAACGCGTGTAGCCGCCACCGGGCCGGCACCATCGACGCGAAGGGCCGGAAGCTGCTGGCCGCCACCGCCAAGGGGCGGGACCGGGTCGACGCGTACTGCGCGGCGCGGCTCGCCGAGGCGCCCGGGGCCCACCCCGGCGTCGGCAACGGCAACGGCCGGGGCCGGCCCGGCGCCACCGCTCCCACCACCCCCGGCGGACCGGGCGCCGGCACCGCGAGCGGCAAGCCCAACCGAGGCACGGGCGAGCAGAGCGACCGCGGCAAGGGCAACGGCAAGGGCAACGGCAACAAGAAGAAGGACAAGAAGAAGGGCGAGAAGGGGAAGCCGGACCGGGGCGGCAAGGGCGACGGGGGCGAACGAGCGGGTCACGGCTCCCGCGGCCGGGACGACCGCCCCAGGGGACACCACCACGATCACGGCCGTGATCACGAGCGTGATCGGGACCGGGACGGAGACCGCGGCCGTGATCGCGATCAGGGCCGGGGCTCCGATCACCGCCTCGCACCACCGCGCTGACCTGCGCTTTTCCCAATCCTGCGACCTGGTGTGACGTTTCTGGAGGCTACGGCGCAGTAGAGAGTGAGCCGACTGGTCATCGGCGCGCGCCAGTAAAGCCGGGGTTCCCCCCGTACCTACGGCTGGGCGCACATGGCGCGGGCGGGACACGTTCCCCCGGTCCCGTCCGCGCCCCTTCCCTCACCCTGCCGCTTCCCGCACCACGTCGCCCCGCACCCCGCCGCCGGCGCCGTCCTCACCAGTGAACGACGACTTTGTCCCCGTTGCGGACCTGGTCGAAGAGCGCGGCGACCGCCTTCCTGTCCCGGACGTTCACACAGCCGTGCGACGCGCCCTTGTAGCCGTTGGCCGCGAAGTCCGCCGAGTAGTGCACCGCCTGGCCGCCGCTGAAGAACAGCGCGTACGGCATCGGGGTGTCGTACAGGGACGAGACGTGGTCCCGCGACTTCATGAACACGCTGAAGACGCCCTCGCGCGTCGGGGTGTACTGCGAGCCGAAGCGGACGTCCATCGTCGACTTCACCGCGCCGTCCACCACCCACGACAGCGTGCGGGACGTCTTGCTGATGCACATCACCCGGCCGTTCAGACAGCGCGGGTCCAACTCCACCTTCGGCTTGTTGACCGCCTTGCCCTCCAGCTCCGCCCGCGTCGGCTCCTTCGTCATCGCGAGCAGCCGCTGCCAGGTGACCGTGTCCGTCTTCCCCGTCACCGGCAGCCCGCGCTTGCCCTGGAAGCCGCGCACCGCGGTGGCCGTGACGGGGCCGTACGTCCCCGTCGGGGCGTCGTCGAACCAGCCGATCTGGGCCAGCCGCGCCTGGAGCTTGCGCACCCGATTGCCCCCGTCGCCCTGTGCCATCAGCACTTCCGCGGGCGGCGCGCTGCTGCTCTCCGCGTCCTCCGGCCGCTCCGACTCCGTCGCGGACGGCGTGGGAGACGGCGTCCGGGAAGGGGTGGGCGTGGGCGACGGGGTCGGCGCAGCGGACGGCGTCGAGGCTCCGCTCGGCGCCGTGGCGCCGCCGTCCGGTTTGCCGTCGGACGGGTCGGACGCGCGGTCCGCGGCCTGCGCGGAACATCCGGCGGTCACCGCGACCACGACGGCCGCGGCGAGGGTCCTCCGTATGAAGGGCTTCCGTACGAGCGTCTTGCCGGGCATGATCGTCCCCCCTTGTCGGCCTCTGTCAGCCGCTGTCGTCCTGTGTGGGCCTGCGTGGGCCTGTGCCTGCCCGTGTCGGCTTGCGTCCTTTGCCCGTGCATCGAGCGATGCACAGTTAGATGCATTCCCGCGCTGCCCGGTTGCCCATTCGCGAGCATGATGGGAAAGGCGTTGCGAAATCGACACCTGCAACGCCTGCAACGGCCCCCGGCACCCCTGGAGGGAGGCGGCCATGGCGGCGGCGCGCGAGTCCGAGTCGGGGCTGCCCATCGAGCCGGTGTACGGACCCGAGGCGCTGGCGGGCTGGGACCCGGCGGAGCGGCTGGGCGCCCCCGGCGCGTACCCCTTCACCCGGGGCGTGTACCCGACCATGTACACCGGCCGCCCCTGGACGATGCGGCAGTACGCCGGCTTCGGCACCGCCGCCGAGTCCAACGCCCGCTACCGACAGCTGATCGCGGACGGCACCACCGGCCTGTCCGTCGCCTTCGACCTGCCGACCCAGATGGGCCACGACTCGGACGCCCCGATCGCCCACGGCGAGGTCGGCCGGGTCGGCGTCGCGATCGACGCGGTCGACGACGTGCGGGTGCTGTTCGACGGGATTCCGCTGGACCGGGTCTCCACCTCGATGACGATCAACGCGCCGGCCGCGCTGCTGCTCCTGCTGTACCAGCTCGTCGGCGAGGAGCAAGGGGCGCTCGGACCCCGTCTGAACGGCACGGTCCAGAACGACGTGCTGAAGGAGTACGTCGCCCGCGGCACGTACATCTTCCCGCCCGGACCCTCGCTGCGACTGGTCGCCGACACCTTCGCGTACTGCCGGCGCGAACTGCCGCGCTGGAACCCCATCTCGATCTCCGGCTACCACATGGCGGAGGCCGGGGCGTCGCCCGCACAGGAGGTCGCGTTCACGATCGCGAACGGTGTGGAGTACGTCCGCACCGCCGTTGCGGCCGGCCTGGACGTCGACGACTTCGGGCCCCGGCTGTCCTTCTTCTTCGTCGCCCGCACCACGCTCCTGGAGGAGATCGCGAAGTTCCGGGCCGCGCGCCGCATCTGGGCGCGGGTGATGCGGGACGACTTCGGGGCCCGCAACCCCAAGGCGCAGATGCTGCGCTTCCACACCCAGACCGCGGGCGTCCAGCTCACCGCGCAGCAGCCCGAGGTGAACCTGGTACGGGTCGCGGTCCAGGGGCTCGCGGCCGTGCTCGGCGGCACCCAGTCCCTGCACACCAACTCCTTCGACGAGGCCATCGCCCTGCCGTCGGACAAGGCGGCGCGGCTGGCGCTGCGGACCCAGCAGGTGCTCGCGTACGAGACGGACGTGACCGCCACGGTCGACCCCTTCGCCGGTTCGTACGCGGTCGAGCGGCTGACGGACGCGCTGGAGGAGGAGGTGGTGGCGCTGCTGGCCCGGATCGAGGACCTGGGCGGCGCGGTGGGCGCGATCGAGCAGGGCTTCCAGAAGTACGAGATCGAGCAGAACGCGTACCGCATCGCGCGGGAGACGGACGCGGGCGAGCGGGTCGTGGTCGGCGTCAACCGCTTCGTACGGGACGAGAGCGGGGAGCCGCCGTACGAGCCGCTGCGGGTGGACCCGGCGATCGAGGTCCGCCAGGGCGAACGCCTGGCGCGGCTGCGCGCGGAGCGGGACGGCGCGGCGGTGGCGGCGGCGCTGGACGCGCTGCGCGCGGCGGCGGGCGGCGAGGACAACGTGCTGTACCCGATGAAGGACGCGCTGCGGGCGCGGGCGACGGTGGGCGAGGCGTGCGACGCGCTGCGGGAGGTGTGGGGCACGTACGTCCCCTCGACGTCGCTGTGAAGTACCCCTGGTCACAGCCCCTGGCCATGGCCGGGCGCCCTTGCCGCAGTGTTCTTGGTCACGGCGTTCTCGGCCACGGCGGGAGTGTCGGACCCGTGTGCGAGACTCCGACGCATGATGGGCGTCACCGATCTCCCGACGTACCTGGCGGGGCTTGTCCTGATCATCTTGCTGCCGGGGCCGAACTCGTTGTACGTGCTCTCCGTCGCCGCGCGACGGGGCGTGCGCACGGGCTATCGCGCCGCCGCGGGCGTCTGGGCCGGTGACACGGTGCTGATGGTGCTCTCCGCCGCGGGCGTGGCGTCCCTGTTGAAGACGAACGACCTGCTGTTCGGCATCGTGAAGTTCGCCGGCGCCGGCTATCTGACCTGGCTGGCGATCGGCATGCTGCGCGCGGCCTGGGGGATGTGGCGCAGCCGCCGCGAGACCGTGCTGGCCGAGGCCACCGCGTCCGCGGAGCCGGAGGCGACGGAGCGGCCGTTCCGCCGCGCCTTCGTGATCAGCCTGTTGAACCCCAAGGCGATCCTCTTCTTCATCGCCTTCTTCGTGCAGTTCGTCGATCCCGCGTACGCGTACCCGGCGCTCTCCTTCGTGGTGCTCGGGGCCTTCGCGCAGCTCGCCAGCGTGCTCTATCTGTCGCTGCTGATATTCACCGGCACCCACCTCGCGTCCGCGTTCCGCCGCCGCAAGCGGCTGTCGGCGGGGGCGACGTCGGCGGCCGGCGCGCTGTTCCTCGGCTTCGCGGTGAAGCTGTCGCTCAGCAGCGCTTGAGGTGGCGCGCGGCAGCCCGAGGGGCAGCGGGCCATCGGGGCGTCCGTCCCTGACGCGTCACGGTCCTTCCGTATCGAGCGCAGCGGAGGCCGCGCGCCCGTCGACCGGGCCCGACCGGCGTTCCTCCGCTGTCGCTGCCGCCCCGGTGCCGCCCGTCCCCGTACCCGCCGTGGCGATCGCGACCAACGTCAGCAGTGCGCACACCGCGTACACCCAGCCCACCACGGCGAGCTGCGTCGGGGCCGGGGCGCCGGCCGGTAGTGCGGCCTCGACGTGGTTCAGCTGCGGCACGACCCGGCCGGCCGTCGCGATCGCCCAGGCCGCGAAGGCGGCCAGCCGTTGCGTCCGGCCGCGCCCCGGCCCGTACAGCAGCCAGATCATCGCCGGTACGCACCACACCCAGTGGTGGCTCCAGGAGATGGGGACCAGCAGCAGCCCCGTGAGCTGTACGGCGACCAGCGCGCCCAGCAGGTCGGCGCGGCGGGCGGCGACCCAGGCGGCATATCCGGCGAGCGCGGCGACGACGAGTGCGGCGAGCAGCCACGGCGCTTCGAAGCCGACGTCGTGCCCGAGGGCCCGGCCGACGGCGCCCCGCAGCGACTGGTTGCGCACGGAGACGACCGGGCCGACCCGCTCCGGCTCGACGACCAGCGAACGCCAGTAGCGCACGGACTCCCGCGGCGCGACGGACCACCCCAGCGCGAGGGTGCCGACGAAGACGACGCACGCGGCGACAGCGGCCTTCCACTGCCGGGTCAGCAGCAGATGGACCCCGCTGACCGCGGGCGTCAGCTTCACCCCGGCGGCCACACCCACCGCCGCACCGACGGCACCGGCTTCCTTGGCCGCGGCGAGCCCCCACAGCACGAGGGCCGTCAGGACGAGGTTGACCTGGCCGAGGTCGAGGGTGTGCCGTACGGGTTCCAGCCACAGGCAGCCGGCGACCCACAGCATCACCCGGTCCCGCCCCAGCCCCCGGTGTCCCATGCCCGCCGTTTCGGGCAGCAGCCGGCCGGCGCAGACGACGATCACCGTCAGCGCGCCCAGGGAGAGCAGGTGCCAGCCGACGACGGCGACCGGCCACGGCACGTACGACAGCGGCAGGAACACCACGGCGGCGAACGGGGGGTACGTGAACGGCAGCCCGCTCGGCGCCAGTCGGAAGTCGTACAGCCGGCCGGAGAGGACCTGCGGCGACGCCTCCCAGTACACCCGCAGGTCGAACGGGTCGGGCGGGGCGACGGCCAGCACGACCGCGTGCGCCGCGAGCGACAGCAGGAGCAGCCAACGGGCGTGGTCGAGGGCCCGGCGCCGGACGGCGGCGAGCACGTCGGACGGCTTGACGGCGGGGGCGCTGCGATGGATCGGGCCGGTGGGGCGGGTCGCCATGCTCGTGGTCCTACCGCATCCGGTGGGCGGGGGCGGCGGATGCGCGGCAGCGCCCGCCGCGGACACCCCAATGGCAGAGCGCCCCTTCGCCCGATCCGTCGCCCGATCCGTCGCTCCGTGGATTCAGCCACGTGCACGGAAACACATTCTTGGAAGTTCCAATGATGGGAAAGTCCATGTACATTCTGTTCATGGACGACGACACCCGCGTGGACCGGGAACTGATCGACTACCTCTTCGCCCTGCGCGACCAGGTCCAGGGCGAGCTGAAACGCCTGCTCCGCGACCTGGAGCTGACCGACGCGCAGGCCGACGCGCTGTGGCGGCTCAACGGCGAGCGGGAGATGACCGCGCGGCAGCTCGCCGACCGGCTGAACTGCGACGCCTCCACCGCGACGTCGATGGTCGACCGCCTGGAGAAGCACGGCCTGGTCCGCCGCATCCCCCACCCCACCGACCGCCGCGCGAAGCTCCTCCAGCTCACCCCGGAGGGCTGCGCCCTGCGCGACCGGGTCATCCGGCACGCCGTCGAGCGCTCGCCGTTCGCCCGTCTCGACGACGACGGCCGGCTGCGGCTGCACGCGCTGCTGCGGCAGGCGGCGGGGGACGCCCGACCCGGTGCGGGAGGTGCGTCGTGACCCGTAGGACCGCCGTCGTCACCGGAGCCGCGGGCGGCCTCGGTCTGGTGACCGCGCGTCATCTGGCTCGGGCGGGCTACGACGTCGTACTCGTCGGCCGCGACGCGTCCCGCACCGCAGCGGCGGCCGACGCCCTGAGCGACGTCGGCGCCCCAGGTGAGCTCGGCGCCCCGAGTGAGCTCAGCGCCCTGAGCGACCTCGGCGCGCACGCCGTCCGGCCCCGGGCGTACGCGGCCGACCTTTCCCTGCGCTCCGAAGTCCGCGACCTGGCGGCGGCGCTGGCGACGGACCTCGCGGCCGACGCCGCCCGCGTCGACGTGCTCGTCAACAACGCGGGGGCGGCCTTCGCCCGCTACGGCGAGACCCCGGACGGCGCCGAACGCACCCACGCCGTCAACCACCACGCGCCGTTCCTGCTCACCCACGCCCTCCTCGCGGCGGACGCCTTCGCCGCGGACGCCCGGGTCGTCAACCTCTCCACGTTCGTGGAGAAGCGCGGTCGTCTCGACGCGAGCGCTCCGGACGTCCTGGGCGCGTCATGGCGCGACCGCTTCTACTCCCAACTCCACGTCTACGGCACCAGCAAACTGCTCGCCCTGCTGGCGACCGCGGAGCTGGCCCGTCGGCTGCCCGCCGGCATGCGCGCGTACAACGCCAACCCGGGCATGGTGAAGGGCACCGGCATGAACACCAACGCCGGCGGCCTGATGCGACTCACCGCCCCGCTGTTCCGCCCGTTCTCCACCACCCCGGAGCAGGGCGTGCAAACCGCCCTCCGGCTCGCCACCGCCACCCCGGCCCCGGAGCCCAGCGGCGGCTTCTTCACCGACTCCCGACCGTCGACGCCTTCGGCACCGGCCCGGTCGCCGCAGCTCGCCCGCGCCGTCTACGAACGGACGGCGTCCCTCCTGGACGTCGAGCCCCTTCCGATTCCGGCCCGGTCGTAGCCGCTCCCGACCCGTGCGCCCTACGCGTCGAACGCCTGGGCGACGGCGAGGCTGTCCTCGTACACGTGGTGCCGGGTGACCAGGCCGTTCTCGACGGTGAGGTGGAGTGCGAACCGGGCGCTGTAGGCGCGGCCGGTGGAGCGGGCGGTCTGGCGGATCTCGCCGAGCACGACCGCGTCGTCCCCGTCGACGAGGATCCGCTCGACCGCGGTCGCGGCGCGCTCGGGCACGTGGTGCTCGGCGAGGGCGCGGTAGTGCGCGGCGGCGTCGGCGTGGGTGGAGCGGCGCCGGATCCACGGGGTGGCGGCGCGGCCGTGCTCCGCATCGGGCCAGCTCAGCTTCCAGTCGCCCTGCTCGGCGTACAGCTGCGCGATGCGCTCCGGGTCGCCCTCGCCGATCCGGCGCAGCAGCTCCATCACGACATCGCGGGTGGACGTCGCGGCCGTTCCCCCAGAATGCGTCGACACGTCAACTCTCCGATCCGTACTGCTCGGTTCTGCGCGTCCGACGGTCGGCGCGGCGTGCTCGCCATCCTCGCCAGCCGCCCCGACCTGCGCCATTACCTCCCGGGTAAGCACCCGCGTCCACGCCCGTTCCCATGCCCTCGCCCACGGCCTTGACCTCGATAACGCCATTATGCAGATAATGACGTTATCGAACTAGGCTCTATTGGGCGAAGGGTGGACCGGGGCATGGGCAAGGCGTTAACGAGTCGACGTACGTTTCTGCGCACCGCTGGATCGATGGGGGTGGCCGGTGCCGCCGGCGCCTTTGCCGCGGGTCCCGCGCACGGCGCCGTGGCGTCCGCCGGACTTCCCGGGATCTCCGTTCCACCGGATTGGGAAGCGGCGCTCCCGCCCATGCGCCGATTCCCCACCTACGACGAACTGCACCGTACGGTCAGGGCGGTCGCCCGAGCCCATCCCGCGCGGGTCGAGTTGAGCGAGGTGGGCAAATCCAGGGGCGGCCGGGACATCTTCCTGGCCTCTGTCGGGAAGGGCCGGAAGAACGTCCTGGTGCTCGGCGGACCGCATGCGAACGAGCCCACGGGATTCCTCACGGTCATCCATCTCGCGCACCTCGCGGCGAAGCATCCGGAGTTCGCCGAAGGGCTCGACGTGACGTGGCATTTCGTTCCCTGCATGGATCCGGACGCCATGCGCCTCGGCGAAGGCTGGTACGGCGCGCCGCGCACCATCCGCAACTATTACGGACGCTTCTACCGCCCCGCCTTCGTCCACCAACCGGAATGGTCGTTCCCCGTCGACGGCGGATTCGACCGCCCGCTCCCCGAGACGCGCGCGCTGATGTCGATCATCGACGACCTGCGCCCGAACCTCGTCTACACCCTGCACAGCGCGGACTTCACGGGCCACCAGTTCATGGTCACCGACGCCGTGCCCGAGCTGGTGTCCGGCGTCGAGCACGCCATGGCGCGGCGCGGGCTCCCCGTCCACACCGCCCCGTCGGACGGTGGCACCCCGACCGTCGGCCGCACGGCGACCGTCGCCGAGTACTACCAACTCCTCTCGATGAGGTTCACCCTTTCCCTCCGGACCGGCGGCATGCTCCTGCAACTGCTGGAGGGCGCCGGGGCGAATGGCGAAAATGCGGTGCGGAATTGGTTCGACTTCCGGTGTGCGCAGATGCGGCACCATTTCCCCGGCCGCGCCCTCGATCTGCGTGAACTGACCGCCTTGCAGATGGAAGTCGGTCTCGCTGCTGCGCGCTGCCTGTGACGGGTACGATGCTCCGCACGTACGCCGTTCGAACCTCGGGGATCACATCATGCGTCGCAGTCGCGCGGAGCAAAAGGAAGTCAACCGCCGTGCCCTTATCGCCTCGGCGCGGCACCTCATAGCGACTCAAGGGACGAACGTGCCCGTGGACGCCATTGCGGAAGCGGCCGATCTGACCACCGGCGCCATTTACTCAATTTTCGGCAGTAAGCGCGACTTGTTCCTCGCGATCGTCGAGGAGGGAATTCTGGCGGACGCCGAAGGAATCGACGCCCTTACCCAGAGCGTCGGCCGGAGCGCTCCACTGCGCGACGCCCTCGAAGCGTACGCCCGCCGCGCCGCGTCCCACGTCGACGACGCGTTCCACGAGGAGACCCGACTGGAGGTGCTGATGACGCTGCTCTGCCTGGACGACGAGGTCTTCCGCGCGCAGTGCCTGCACCTCCAGCAGACCCAACGGTCCGCAGTCGTCACCCTGCTGACGGATCGCCCCGTCTCCGCCGCCTCCCCCCTGCGCCGCGTCACCCCCACCGAGGCCGAGACGATCGCCACCGCCCTCCTGGCCGTCATGAGCGGCTTCCTGCTGCGGGGCGTCCTGGACGACCACACGCACCTGGACGCCATGGTCCGCGCGTGCGCCGCGCTCACCGGCCTGGTGGGCGACGACGAGGCGTAGACGGCGAACAACTGACAACTTGTGATCATGTTGTGACTAGTGGTGCACAACAATGTCTCAATTGTGGTCTTGTTGTGACGGTGTCAACTCTGCATGATCGTTTCTCTCGATCACTCAGCGACTGAGCGACTACTCCTTGAGTCGACCAGTCGGCAGGTGAACAAGTCGACACCGAGGGGGACGGGCGTTGTCCGTGGGGGGAAAGTGGCGGCGTGTCGCCGTCTGTTGTGCGGCAGCAGCGCTGTTGGCCACCGGAGCGGGGCAGTACGCCGCAACTCCTGCCGTGGCCGCCGCCACGTGCCAGGGCGGCGTGGACTCCGACTTCAACGGTGACGGGGTACGGGACACGGCCATCGCCGACCCGGAAGCCACCGTCTCCGGCAAGGAGCGCGCAGGTCTCGTGCGCATCGTGCTCGGCGGCGGCAAGGGCGTGGCCGAGCTGTCGCAGAGCACGCCCAACGTCTCCGACGCCGCAGAGGAGGGCGACCGCTTCGGCTTCTCCCTCGCCGTCTACGACGCCAACGGCGACGGTTGCAGCGACCTGGCCGTGGGCGTGCCGTACGAAGACGTCGGCACCGCCGAGGACGCCGGCCTCGTCCACCTCCTCTACGGATCTCCCGCGGGCGTCGCCCAGGGCACCCCGGCCAGCCAGGGCCTGCGCCAGGGCGCCGACGGCTGGGTCGGCGAACACGTCGAGGCCGGCGACCTGTTCGGCTACTCCCTCGCCACCACGGTCTCGGCGACCGACGTCCCGTACCTGGTCATCGGCTCGCCCGGCGAGGACGCCGCCGCGGGGCCGGACATCGGCATGGTCATCGCCCTCTACGGAGCCGACCTGAAGGTCTCCCGCTTCACCCAGGACAGCCCGGGCATCTGGGAGACCGCCGAGCCGAACGACCGCTTCGGGTACGCCATCGCGGCGGCGGGCCCCTGGATCACCGTCGGCATCCCCGGCGAGTCCATCGACCAGGCAAAGGGCGCCGGCGCGATCTCCGTCTTCCGGGCCTCGATCAACGTCGACGGCATCCCCGACCCCGCGTGGAGCGGGGGCCAGACCCGCAACGGCGTCGGCGACAGCTCGGCGGAGGCGGGCGACGGCTACGGGACGTCGGTGGCGATGGTCGGCTGTTGCGCGCCCTTCCTCGACCCTGGGAAGTCGACCGAGGCTCTGATCGCCGTGGGTGTGCCCGGTGAGGACGTCGGCTCTTTCACTGATGCCGGCGGGGTCCAGGTCGCCCGGGTCACGCAGACCGGCGGCGCGACGTGGTACGCCTGGATCACCCAGGACACCCCGGGCGTGGAAGGCGACGCCGAGGCGGGCGACCGATTCGGCCAGAAGGTCGGACTTACTAACGCACACCGGATCCGGCCGCCGGACGACAACTCGGTCCGCCTCGTCGCGGGAGCGCCGGGCGAGGACGCGGGTGCCGATGTTGGCGCACCCGTCACGGACGTCGGCGGCGTCGCCGTCCTGCCGTTCGTCGGACCCCCGGGGGCCACGGACGTGTGGCTGGAGCCCGGCGACGGAGTTCCGGCGACGCCCGCGGACCACGTCCTGACCGGGCTCAACCTCCAGACCACCGGCAACGCCTTCTACCTCGGCCTCCCGTACGCCCGCGCGACGGACCGCGCCGTCCACTCCTACCCCTGGGACGTCGCCCCCGGCGGCGCCCCGACCCAGAGCTGGCGCCCCGGCGAAGGCGGCATCCCGCCGGCCAACACCGCCTTCGGCGCGACGATCCGGTGACTCCCCGCCCGCCACGGGCGACGACAGAACAAGTGCGGCTCAGACAACCAAGGGTGGGGGAGAAAGCAGTGTCCAGGAGCATGCGCCGACGCGGCGCGCGGACGGCAGCCGGCGCCATCGCCGTGGCGACCGCGGTACTCGCCACGAGCGGACAGTTCGGCGTCGACATCGGCATCGTCGGCAGCGGGTCCGGCGACGACGACAAGGTGCGAACTCCGCAGTCCAGCGCCGCCGACGTGACCCAGGCCCGGCTGAAGGCCGCCGTCGCCAAGGGGCTGCCGACCGAGACCGAGGCCCGGGAAGCCGCGAAGTCCGCGAAGGCTGCCGTCGAAGTCACCGGGATGCGGGAGGAGCGCCGCACCGTCGTCGCCAACCCCGACGGCACCTTCACCGCACAGGAGTTCCTGGAGCCCGTCCGGGCCCTGGGCAAGGACGGCTGGCGGCCCATCGACACCAAGCTCGCCAAGGCCGCCGACGGCCGGTGGCGACCGGCGGCCACCACCGTCGACCTGACCGTGTCCAACGGCGGTACGGGCCCCTTCGCCACGGTCAAGAGGGCCGGCCGCGAGTTCGCCCTGAGCTGGCCGGGCCGCGCGCTGCCCGCACCCACGGTCAGCGGCGACACCGCCACGTACGCCGAGGTCCACCCCGGCGTCGACCTGGTCGTCCGCGCCGAGCCGGAAGGCTTCGGCCACTTCGTCGTCGTCAAGACCCCGGAGGCGGCGGCCAACCCCGCCGTCGCGAAGATCCAACTCGGGCTGCACACCGAAGCGCTGACGGTGGGCACCACCGCGTCCGGCGACCTCCAGATCACCGACGACCAGTCCAAAGGCGTCGTCTTCGAGGCGCCCGAGCCGGTCATGTGGGACACGCCCGCTGCTGCGCCGCAGGCCGCGAAGGGCGCCAAGCCTGCCGCGGGTGCCGGCGCGACCGGTGCCGGCGCGACCGGTGCCGCCGGCGCGCCCCTCGACCCCGCGCCCAACGCCACCGTCGCCCCCGTCGACATGACCGTCGGCAAGGACGGACTCACCCTCGTCCCCGACCCGAAGCTGCTCACGAACCCGGCCGCGTTCCCTGTTGTCATCGATCCGCCGTTGACCACCCCCGCCTCCGCCTGGACCTCGGTCATCAAGGGCATGCCCAACGAGCAGAACTGGAAGTTCAGCGGCAACGAGGGCATGGGCAAGTGCCCCACCGACTACAGCGCCGCGTCGTGCCAGGGCATCGACACCCGCCGGCTGATGTACACGGTCCCGCTGACGGCGTACCGCACGGACATGAC
This sequence comes from Streptomyces sp. NPDC047315, assembly GCF_040643215.1. NCBI lineage: Bacteria > Bacillati > Actinomycetota > Actinomycetes > Kitasatosporales > Streptomycetaceae > Streptomyces > Streptomyces sp. NPDC047315. The sequence goes on from NZ_JBEYTZ010000017.1 coordinate 67,594, forward strand.
GATCCTGGAAGCCACCTTCGCCACCCGGGTCGCCCACATCTACGCCGCAACGCCCACCGCCGAGCCCGTCCGCCTCTACCGGGTCGGCGGCAAGAACTTCGGCATCACCTCCAGCAGCAGTTGGAGCAACACCGACGCGCTGTGGGACACCCACCTGGGCACCGTCGACAAGGCGATCCAGCCGACCGCGTGCAGCAGCCCGGCCAACCTCCACTTCGAGTCCGCCGCCAGCGGTGCGCTCGCCAAGGACGTACAGGCCGCGGTCCGCGGCGGCTGGTCGAAGATGACCTTCGGCCTGCGCGCCGCGAACGAGTCCCGGTTCGCGGAGTGGAAGCGGATGTGCGGCAACGCGTACCTCTCCGTCACCTACAACCGTCCGCCGACCGCGCTCACCGACAAGACGCTCTCCAGCAACCCGGGCGGCGCGTGCAACACCACCGCCAACGGAGTCCGCGTCAGCCGACTGCCCAAGCTGTACGCCCAGCCCACCGACCCCGACCACAGCACCCGCGACGCCGAGCCCGTGAAGGTCGAGTTCAAGGTGGCGTGGACGGACGCGGCCGGCGTGGCGCAGTCGTACCCGGCGACCACCGGGATGGCCTCGCCAGGAGCCACCTTCCAACACCAGGTCTACGTCCCCAAGGGGAAGACGATCCCCGAGAACGCCGTGGTGAGCTACTCCGCCCGGGTCAGCGACGGCGTGGTGTGGAGTGCTTGGAGCCCCACCTGCCGCTTCCTCGTCGACCAGAACGTCCCCGGCGCACCGCTCGTCGACTCGCCCGAGTTCCCCCGCGAGAACCCCGGCGCGAGCGTCGGCGTGACCGGTAGCTTCACCCTCTCGCCCAACACGGAGGACCGGTACGACGACGCCGTCGCCAAGTACGTGTACGACTTCGACTCCGACAACCAGCCGCCGGCCACCGCGACCCCGACCGCGGTCGGCGGACCGGTCACGGTGAAGTGGAGCCCGCAACACCGCGGCGGCCACAAGCTCTTCGTGACGTCGTACGACGGCGCGAACAACGCCAGCGAGCAGACCACGTACCTGTTCGACGCGGTCACGGGCGCTCCGCCCGCCGCACAGTGGACGCTGGCCGACAGCGCGCAGGCGACCGTGGCGCGCGACGCGTCGGGCAGCCACCCGGCGCGCATCGGCCCCAAGGTCACCCGCGACACCGCGGGCAACGGCACCGCCGCCGACCGGGTCATGGACCTCGACGGCTCCGCCGACTCCTACCTGGAGACGGACTCCTCCGTCGTGGACACCGAGCGGGGCTTCTCGATCAGCGCGTGGGTCAAGCCCGACATCCTGACCCGCGACATGACCGTCGCCAGTCAGAACGGCTCCGGCGAGCCCGGGTTCCGACTCGCCTACCAGGCCGCGAAGAAGACGTTCGCCTTCGCTCTCCCGACGTCCGACGTCGAGGCGATGAACGACACCGTCCTCACCACCACCCTGAACCGCACCTGCCCGGACGGCGCGTCCCAGCCCGTCTGCGCCGGCGAATGGCGCCACCTCGCCGGTGTGTACGACCCGGGCGCCCCGAAGCCGCTGAAGCTGTACGTCGACGGCCAACTGCGCGCCGAGGCGGACCGCCCGCTGCCGTGGAAGGCGTACGGCACCTTCCAGATGGGCCGCGAACGCGCCAAGACGGGCTACCGGTCCCACTGGGACGGCCAACTCGCCGACGTCCGCGCCTACAACCGCGCCACCACGGCCGACGAGGTCACCAAGATGGTGGCGAGCAAGGTGGCCCGGCTCGGGTACTGGAACCTGGACGTGGCCGGGGGGACGGGCGGGAAGTCGTTCGCGGAGGCGGGCGGCGGGCAGTCGTTGGTGATGGGCGGGGGTGCGGTGCACTACGCCGAAACTGTCACCGACGTCTTCGAGGGCAACGTCCTGATGTACACGACCGATGCTTCGGGAGCGGTCGTTCCCGGTGGCCGTCTGAACTTGAAGAACAACGGTTACGCGGCCACGGCCACCCCGCCGCTGGACGGCACGGGCAGCTTCTCGGTCACCGCGCGCGTCCGGCTCTCCAGCAAGACTGCGACGACGAAGCAGGCGGTACTCTCCCTGCCCGGAGACACGACCAGTCGCTTCGTGGTCCGCTTCACCGCGTCCCCCGACGGGACCGCCCCCGGCCACTGGGAGTTGGTCGTCCCGAAGGAGGCGGGCAGTGAGACCCCGGCCGTGGTGGCCCGCGCCTACGCGGACGGCGCCCCCGACGAGGCCAACGGTCAGTTCATCACGGTCACATATGACGCCCTGACGCAGCGGTTGAGCCTGTACACGGACGGAAACGCTGCCGAACCGGCCCCCGGCTCGCCCGTCTCCGGCCACGTCGACGGAGTCGGCATGACCTGGCCGGCCACCGGTGGTCTCCAGGTGGGCCGGGCCCGCACCGGAGCCGGGGGCACCCCCAACGAGTGGGGCGACTTCCTCGCCGGAGAGGTGGACGACGTTCGCGTCTACAACGGCGTCCTCGACAAGACGACGATCGACCAGCTGGCGGACCGCGTCGTCAGGCCCACGCTCTGAGACGGGCCCCAGCCCGCCCCCGACCTTCTTTCCTTCTCACCGTCTGCCACGGGAGTTCTCATGTCCGCCCGTACCACCCGCAATCGCCGTGCGTACCGACGGAGATGGGTTGCCGTCGTCGTACTGACGTTGTCGACCGTTCTCACCGCATCGACGGTGCAGGCGGTGCCGGTCCTCGCCGACGCGACACGCACCTTCGAGGCCGACAAGCCGACCTTTGACGACCCGGCCAAGGGCACCCGGATGAAGGCCGAGCCCCGACCGGTCGACACTACGAAGAAGGCCGCGGTGACCGGGCTCGACCGGGCCGACTGGCCCGTCGCCGGCAGTGCCACGGGCACGCTGACGCCTGGCCGGGTCACGACCCTCCGGCCGGGCGGCCTGCCTCTCACGCTCTCCGCTCCCACGGCTAGGAAGGCCGCGAAGGCACCGGTCGCAGCCGGTCCCGTACGCGTCGAGGTCGTCGAGCCCGGACGCGCCACGGAGCTCGGCGCCGCGGCCCTGCTGAAGGTGACGAGCGGGGAGAGCGCCACCGGGAGCACCAGGAAGGAGGCGACGAACTCCACCTCGAAGACCCCGACCGCGCCAGGAGCGACGAGCCGTCTGGGCGTCGACTACACGAGCTTCGCCGAGGGACACGGCGGGGGCTACGGTGCCCGGCTCGCTCTGTACCAACTCCCTGCCTGTGCGGTGACCGCAGCGCCGGGTTCCAAGGCGTGCCCCCAACAACCCGTCCTGCTGCAGGCGGTCAACGACTCCGAGAAGAAGACGCTCTCCGCAGACGTGCCGGTCGGTACGGGGAAGGGCGCTCCGCTCCTCGCCGTCGCCGCCACCCCGAACTCTTCCCAGGGGACCTACTCCGCCACCCCCCTCGCTCCCTCTGCCTCCTGGAGCGTCGCCCCTTCCTCCGGCGGCTTCTCCTGGTCGTATCCGCTGCGGGCGGTGCCCACTCCCGGCGGATTCCAGCCACCGCTCGGCCTCTCGTACAACTCCCAGAGCACCGACGGCAAGACGGCCATCACCAACAACCAGGGCTCCTGGGCGGGTGAGGGCTTCACCTACGAGCCCGGCTACATCGAGCGCCAGTACAAGGCTTGCGCCGACGACGGCCACAAGACCTCCGGCGAACTCTGCTGGGCCCACGACAACGCAACGATCGTGCTCAACGGCTCGTCCGGCCAGCTCATCAAGGACGACGCCACGGGCGAGTGGCGGATGACCGGTGACTCCAACTGGAAGATCGAGAAGCTTACCGGCGCCGTCAACGGCGACGACAACGGTGAGCACTGGAAGGTCGTCACGGAAGGCACCGAGTACTACTTCGGCCTCAACCGACGCCTCGGTTGGGCAGCCGGCAAGCCGGAGACCAAATCGACCTGGACCGTGCCCGTCACCGGTGACGACAGCGGTGAGCCCTGCTACAACCCCGTCTTCGCGAGCGCCTCGTGCCAGCAGGGTTGGCGTTGGAACCTCGACTTCGTCAAGGACCTCAACGACAACACCATCTCGTACTTCTACGAGAAGGAGCAGAACGCCTATGCCCGCGGCGGGAAGACGGACGTCGACGGCACCGAGTACACCCGCGGCGGGTACCTCGCCCGTGTCGAGTACGGCCAGCGCCACGGCGCCCTGTTCACCGAAGCGGCAGCGGCCCGAGTGCTCTTCAAGACTGAGGAGCGCTGCGAGAAGACCGCGGACTTCGACTGCGATGCCGCCAAGTGGACCGCCGCTAACGCTGCCCGCTGGCCCGACACCCCTCAAGACCGCTACTGCGCGGTGGGCACCAAGTGCACCTTCAGCCAGTCCACGCCGTCCTTTTTCACCCGCAAGAAGCTGACGACCGTCACCACCCAGGTGCGCACCGGCGCCGCCACCTACGCGGACGTCGACGCCTGGCACCTCAAGCACATCTTCACCGACAACGGTGACAGCTCGAAAACCTTGTGGTTGAACGAGATCCAGCACGAAGGGCGCGGCAACGGCGGCAGCATCAAGCTCCCCGCGGTCAAGCTCATCGGCGACGTCCTGGACAACCGGGTCGACACGATCGGCAACAACCTCGCCCCGATCAAGCGGTTCCGCCTGCGTACGGTCCTGAGCGAGTCCGGCGCTCAACTCGACGTCACGTACAAGCCCGTGGAATGCGTCGCCGGTTCGCTTCCGGCGCCCGGAGCCTCCACAAAGCGCTGCTACCCGGTCGTCTGGGCCCCGCCCGGCAATCTGGAGCCGATCACCGACTGGTTCCACAAGCACGTGGTAGCCGAGGTCGAACAGTTCGACCGCACGGGCGGCAGCGCGCAGATGGTCACTCGGTACGACTACCTGGACGAGGCCGGCTGGCGGAAGGCCAAGCCCGACGGCATCACCGACCCCAAGTTCCTCACCTGGGGCGTGTGGCAGGGCTACGGAAAGGTCCGGGTCACCTCAGGCACCGGCCAAAATATGACCTCGCGCGTCGACTACACCTACCTCAAGGGACTGCACGGCGACGAGAAGCCCGGCGGCGGCACCCGCGCCTCTTCCGTCACCGACTCCGACGGCACGATCCACTCGGACCTGGAGGAGTACACGGGCTTCGAATTGGAGAAGGCCGCGTACGACGGCTCCAAGCTCGTCTCCAAGGTGATCAACACGCCGTGGCACCGGACCACCGGCACCCAGACCCGGACCTGGGACGGAAAGCAAGTCATCACCAAGGCGAGCGTGGTCCGCACCCAAACCACGCTTGGTCTCAAGGCGCTGAACGACGGGACCTGGCGCAAGTCGAAGTCCGCCACCACCTTCGACACCACCACAGGCGCGGTCGGCCGCGAGCTGGTGGCCAACGACCTCGGTGACCTCTCCACGCTGTCCGACGACAAGTGCACCCGCACCTCCTACGCGGACAACCCCGCACTGAACCTTTACAAGCTGCCGTCCCGGGTCGAAACGGTGTCCGTCGGCTGCGACGCCGACCCGAACCTGAACACCCAGGTCGTCAAGGACGAGCGCACGCACTACGACGGCAAGCCCTACGGGGCGGCGCCCACCCGTGGCCTGGCCACCAAGACGGAGCGACTGACGGGCTACAACGGGATCGAGCCCCAGTACCAGACCACCGGCACCACGACCTACGACGTGCACGGCCGGCCCCTCAGCCAGACGGACTCGGCCAACGCCACCACCACCGTCACCTACGCCGAGACCAACGGTCTGATCTCCAAGACCACCTCGAAGAACCACCTGAACCACCTCACCACCACGGAGTACGAACCCGCATGGGGCCAAGCCAAGGCCCAGACCGACCCGAACAATCGCCGCACCGACCTGGTGTTCGACGCGCTCGGCCGGCTCACCTCCGTGTGGCTACCGGACCGACCCAAGAGCACGCAGACGGCGAGCATCAAGTACGACTACCTGATTCGCCAGGACGATGTCTCCGCCGTGAAGACGGAGAAGATCGGCAACGGCAACGCCTACAACGTGCCCGAGTACCAGCTCTACGACGCGTTGCTGCGCCCGCGACAGCACCAGACCGAAGGTCCCCACGGCACCCGGATGGTGGCGGACACCTGGTACGACGGTCTGGGCAAGGTGGCCAAGACCAACACCACGTACAACGCTCTCGGCGCTCCGTCCGACAAGCTCCTGAACGTCCCGGACGGTGAGGTCGGAAAACAGACGCTGAACCTGTACGACGGGATGGCGCGTCCGACCGTCGAGATCTTCGCGATCGCCGGACACGAGCAGTGGCGCACGACCACGACCTACGACGCGACGGCCGAGGGCGACCGCATCCACGCCGACCCGCCGCAGGGCGCGGTCCCGACCACCACGATCAGCAACGAGGCCGGCCAGGTCACCGAGGTCAGGCACTTCGACGGCGCGGCGCCCACGGTGAGCGGCCCGTTGGGCGAGCACACCAAGACCACCTACACCTATCGCCCCGCCGGTCAGCTCGCCACGGTGACCGACGCGCAGAACAACGTGTGGACGTACGAGTACGACCAACTCGGCCGCAAGACCAAGACGGTCGACCCCGACGCAGGTCCCTCCACCGTCCGGTACGACGCGGCGGACCGCCCCGTCACCACCACCGACGCCCGCGGCAAGTCGATCCACACGACGTACGACGTAATCGGCCGCCCCGTCGCCACCTACGAGGGCACGGATACCACCGGCACCAAGCTGACGGAGCGGAAGTACGACCGGTCAGGAGCGCTCGGGTACCCCTACGCCTCCTACCGCTACACGGACGGCACCAACGCCTTCGCCTCGGTCATCACCAACTTCGACACCTTCTACCGACCCAAGAACGCGTTGTACTCCGTCCCGGCCACCGAGGGCGCCTTCACGGGCCCCCTCGTCTACACCACCGACTACAACAGGGACGGCACGGTCCAGCGGACGAGTGTGCCCGGCGTCGGCGGCCTCCCTGCGGAGACCCTGGTCACCGGCTACGACGACCTCCAGCGACCGGTCACCCTCACCGGAGCGACCGACTACGTCACCAACACGGCCTGGACGCCCACCAGCCAGCTCTCCACGCTGACCCTGAGTGCGGGTGCGAAGCAGTCCCAGCAGCACTACTTCTACGAGCGCGGCACGGACCGCGTCACCCGGCAGCTGGTGACGATGGAGGGCCTGCCGCGTGCGGCGAAGGACGTCCGCACGTCGTACGACCAGGCCGGCAACGTCCTGTCGATCGCGGACACCGCCGACACCACGACCTCGGCCGCGACGGACGTGCAGTGCTATGCGTACGACGGCCAGCGCCGGCTGACCGAGGTCTGGACCCCCGGTGCCACCGCGGCGACCGCGGACGGCTCCGGCACGGTCGGCATGAAGACCCCCGAGTACAACGGCAAGACACCCACGGCGTGCACTTCGGCCAAGCCGGGCGCGACCCCGCTCGGCGGCCCGTCGCCGTACTGGACCTCGTACTCCTTCGACAAGATCGGCAACCGCACGAAGGAGGTCCGCCACGACATCGGCGGAACGACGGCGAACGACGTCGTCCGCACCTACTCCTACGCCGACGCCAACCAGAACGGCACGCCCAAGGAGGCGGGTGACGGCGGCCCGCACGCCGTCACCAAGGTGTCGGAGAAGACCGCGACGGGCGTCCAGGAGTCGATGTACGGCTACGACCCTGCCGGCAACACCACGAAGCGGACACTCAGTGGCGACAAGCAGACGCTGACGTGGAACGCCGAGGGCAAGGTCGAGTCCATCACCGAGCCCGACGACCCGACGACGCCGGACAAGAACGAGGCGTCCACGACGACGTTCCTGTACGACGGCGACGGCAACCGCATCAAGCGTACCGACCCGTCGGGCAGCACGTTCTACCTGCCGGACGGCACCGAGGTCCACCTCCCGACCGGCCCCGACGCCAAGCTACAAGGCACCCGCTACTACTCCCACGCGGGCCAACCAGTCGCAGTCCGCACCCATGACGGCAAGTTCTCGCTGATCGCCTCGGACCACCATGGAACGGGCGACGTGGCGATCGACACCGCCACGGGCGCGGTCACCCAACGACGCGTGGATCCGTACGGAAATCCGCGCACCGGCAACACGGGCACGTGGCCCGGCCAGAAGGGTTTCGTCGGCGGCACGATCGACGCGTCCACCGGTCTGACCAACATCGGCGCCCGCCAGTACGACGCCTCGCTGGGCAAGTTCATCTCGGTCGATCCGATCATCGACGTGACCGACCCGCAGCAGATGAACGCGTACGCCTATTCCAACAACAACCCGACGACGTTCACGGACCCGACCGGCCTCCGAGTTGCCTGCGGCGGCAGCACGGGCCTCGGCTGCCCGACCCCGCCGAAGCCCAACGTCAAGAAGGACGCTTCCAATAGCGTCAGCCGGGCCGAGGTTGAGGTCAGGGGTGCCCAGGCGTCTCAGGAAAGCGCGAAGCAGAGGATCGTCAGTGCGACGAAGGAACTCGTCAAGATCCTCATGGACGAACTCGGTGTCACCGCGGGCCTGGACTGCATATCCAGCGGTGACGTGGCCGCCTGCGGCGAAACGGTACTCAACATCGCAGGGAGCTTCCTCGGGGGGCTGGCGGGCAAGGCGGTGGCCAAGTATGGGCTTCCGTGGAAGTGGGACGACGGGGCCAAGCTGGCCAAGCGAATAGGCGGTCTGGCCAGTGACCTGATTTCAGGTGTCAAGGAGTATCGGGACGCCTCGAAGAAACTTGACAAGGCCAGAGACAGGCTGGCAGCTGCTGAGTCGAAGTTCAAAGAAATAGTAACGAAATGCCGGACGCACAGCTTCCTTCCGGGGACGCAGGTACTCCTTGCGGATGGTTCGACTAAACAGATCGAGGACGTCAGCCCCGGTAACGAGATCCTGACGACCGATCCGAAGACGGGTGAGGAAGTCGTCCGCAAGGTGGTCGGCACCATCGTCACCGAGGACGACAAGGACTTCGTAGACCTCAGCATCACTGCTGATGGTGTGACGTCGTCACTGATCTCGACCACGACCCACCCGTTCTGGGTCGAGTCGGAAAGTGACTGGATCGAAGCCGGCGATCTAAAGCCGGGCATGCGCCTGACGACTCCCGAAGGCGCGACGGCGGTTCTGGACGACACCCGGTACTTCGAGAAGCGTCAGCGCACGCACGACTTGACGATCGAGAGCCTGCACGCGTACTACGTGTTGGCGGAGGAAACTCCACTCCTCGTTCACAACTGCAACTTTGATCGGGATGCGGAGGTTGGCAAGCTTCCAGCATACAAGGCTGGCGGTCCTACGTCTGGTCGTGCCGTGTCAGCGGATGGCACCGCCTACGACCTGGTGAGTGGCAACACGAAGGAAGACGCTGCCTTGGTTGACTGGGTGAACGGCACCCTTCGAGAGCGCGGAGTGCTGCCCGGTGCATCAAAGTCTTGGCGCGCGAGCGATGTCGAGCAAAAATTCGCCGCGATCATGGCGCGGGACGGCATCGCGGATGCGGATCTGGTGATCAACTTTCCGACGGGGCCGTGTACGGTCAGGCTTGGGTGCGATCAGGTAATGGACACTCTGTTGGGGGGCGAACGTTCGCTCACGGTGCATTGGCAGGGAACTGATGGCGCTTGGCAGAGTCGTAGATATGGAAGGCGTTGACCGTGATGGCACGTGCTGAAGCGCGATATCGCTTGGAGCATGGTGAGGAACCGCTGTTGTTGGGTGCGGACGATGACGTCGATGCGCTGATCTCTGCGCTCCTCATGGGTCCGGCTCACGAGAACCTGGCTCAGGTGCACTCCTTGGACCGACAACTCATGCCGTCCGGTTTCCCTGATCACGAACTTTTGGTCGGGGTTGACGGGGCTCTAAGTCTCGGACTCTTGGCCTACTTGGATGCAGAGGGGAACGTTGTAACGTTGGGGCCGCCCGAGAGTCGAACGGACCCTGTTTACTGCATTCAGGGGAATAGGACAGAATTTCCAGCCCATTCGGAAGTTTCTGTTGATCTTGTGCGTGAGGCTCTTAAGGAGTTTCTGTCCTCAGGGGGAATGCGGCCAACTTGTGTCCAGTGGCAGGCGGCAGACAATCTCTGACCTCAGGCGGCCTGATGTGGTGAGGTCAGGTTCCCACCTGCCGCGCCCACGGCCGGCTTGCGGAAACGGCAAGCCCGGTCGCGTCGGCTAGGTGCGCGTGTCAAGACTGAGGGCTCCCGGTACAGGCGATTCGAGGAGCCCCCATGCGGACCAGCGAAGCATCCACCTTCTGGAACGACGTCTACGCGAGTCGGCCCGACGCCGGGGAGCCCGGGCCGAATGTGCGGCTTGTGGAGGTTGTCGGTGGGCTGGCCGTCGGGGACGCGTTGGATCTTGGGTGTGGGCCCGGTGGGGACACGCTGTGGCTCGCGCGGCAGGGGTGGAACGTCACCGCCGTGGACATCTCCGCCGTCGCGACCGAGCGGGTCACCGAGTTGGCGCGGGGCGCCGGGCTCGGGGGGCGGGTCAGTACGGAGGCGCATGACCTCGGGGAGTCGTTTCCGCAGGGGCGGTACGACCTGGTGTCGGCGCAGTACCTGCAGACGCCGTACGACTTCGACCGGGCCAGCGCCCTGCGCGCCGCGGCGCACAGCCTGAACCCGGGCGGGCGGCTGCTGGTCGTGGATCACGGGTCGACCGCGCCGTGGTCGTGGAACCAGGATCCGGACCTGCACTACCCGACCCCGCGGGAGGTCATCGCGGGGATCGGTCTGGACCCGGCGACGTGGACCGTCGAGCGGGCCGACGCGCCGCGGCGGGTCGCGACCGGGCCCGACGGGCAGACCGCCGAGGTCGTCGATCACGTCATCGTCATCCGTCGCGCCGGGTGAAGGGGAAGCCATGAGCCGCAAGACACCCCGCCGCCGCGACACCTCGCCGCCGCGCACCGGCGGCAGCGAAGCAGAGACCCTGCGCGGGTTCCTCGACTACCTGCGGGACTCCATCGCCGCGAAGGTCGACGGCGCGCCGGAGCCGGACGTCCGGACCGCGGCCGTGCCGTCCGGGACGAACCTCCTGGGCCTGCTCCAGCACGTGACCGCCGTCGAGCGGTGGATCTTCCTCGGGGAGGACGTCAAGAACTGGCCGGCGACGTTCCGACCGGCGCCCGAGGACAGCGTGGACGACGTCGTCGCCCGCTACTGGGACGCCGTCGCGCAGGCGAACGACGTCCTCGACGGCTGCGCCGACCTCGCCGCGCCCCTACCTCACGCGCCCGCGGGGCGCACCGCGCCCAGCGTGCGGTGGGCGCTCACGCACATGATCGAGGAGACCGGCCGGCACGCCGGCCACGCGGACATCCTGCGCGAACTGATCGACGGCGCGACCGGCCGCTGACACGCCGCGGTCCTGCCGCGGTCACGTCGAGACCGACGCGCTGCGCGCCATCTGGAACATGCCCGTCAGGATCAGCGCGCCGCCGACGAACATCAGGACCACGCCGACCTTCGTCAGGGTGACGACCGGGGTGTCCACGCCCTCCGTGAACAGCCGCAGCACCAAGCCGACGGTGAAGGCGACGCCACCTTCCAGCAGGTTCTTGTACGGCTTCCTCATGTGCGGCTCCTCCCGTTGGACTCCCTTGACTCCTGAAAGCCAATTTAGGAAGGGAAAGTGCGAGGAACCTCGGCTCTCAGGACGAACCCGCCGTACATCCTTCGATGCAGCAGCTACAGCGGCAGCCGACCGCCTGCGCCTCAGCCGACCATCGTCCTCGGCTCCACCACGCCCGCCGGTATGTACGGCGACACCACCGGGACGTCCCAGCCCATCCTGCGGACGTGGCAGACCAGGGCCAGCACGTCCAGGTCGAGCACCGCTTCCGACTTCTCTGAGAGCTCGCCCATTGCGTAGTGGTCGCGGTGCTTTTCCAGGGCGTCCGCCAGGGCGAGGGCGAAGCCCTCGCGGTCGCCCTCGACGAGTTGGGAGAGGAGGTGGACGGGTGGGGCGAGGTAGGCGCCGCGTTCGTGGCGGAAGGAGACTTCGAACGCGGTGTTCACCGCGGGCTCGGGGTCCGTGCCGCGCAGGTAGTCGTGGAGGGCGGCGCCGTACGCGTTGGCAGGGCCGAAGTGGTTCGTGGCGGTGAGGAATTCGGGCTCGACCGTGACGCATGCGGCGAGCGCGTCCCGGTCGCCGGTCACCAGGGCCAGGGAGACGGTGCGGAGCCAGTGGCGGGCGTGGTTGGAGTACGGGTCGCGCGTCGCGGGCAGGTCGCGGGTGGTGCCGGCGACGGTGACGGGGAGCTGCGCACCCTTCGCCGCGCGGTGCAGCCGGAGCGCCCCCGCCCCCGCCTGCGTCGCGATGCGCAGCAGCTCGCGCTGGTGCGGGTCGTGGCACTCCGGCTCGCTCGCCGCGCGTTCCAGGAAGACGGAGACATGGCCGTCCATGAGGTGGGGCAGCCAGCGGGCGACGGACGTCGGGCTCTTGTCCGGGTCGTGGAACTCGGCGAGGTCCCGCTCCGCGTGCTTCGCGTACAGCAGCGGCTCGACGTTGCGGGCGTAGGGGTGTTCCGGGCGCTCGACGACCAACGGGCCGGCGGCCAGCGCCGCGACCGCGTCCGGGCGCTTCTTCTTCCCGTACGCCAGCACCCGCGGCTCCGGCGGCTTGAAGCCGGAGACGGGGCCGGTCGGCAGATAGCGCGACTCGACATCCAGCGGCCACTCGTGCCAGCGGACCGCCATCGCCGCCAGGGCTATCGCGTCCATCGGGAGCAGCGTGCGCGGCGCCGGGTTGCGCTCCGGGGTGCCGGCCGCGGCGTGCCGCTCCAGCTGGGCGGCGAGCGCGCTGGTGAAAGCTCCCCTGTCACCTGCGGCGAGCGCCCGCAGCGTGGTCAGCGCGGCCCGGCAGGACGGCCAGTCCTTGCCGTCCGCGACGGCCGCCGCGATCTCGTCGATACGGGTCGAGCGCGCCGCGTCCGAGTCCGTCCCGTCGTCCCCGACCCCGTACACGAACACCATCAGCGCGTGCACCAGCGCGGCGTCCGGGTCGGACTCGCGGCCGGCCAGGGGGACGGCGGACGCCACGAAGAGGTCCGCGAAGGTGTCGCTCTCGTTGGCCACGAACGCGGGGAAGAACGCGTCCAGCCACACGTGCGGAGCGACGCCGTCCGGATTCTCCGGCGGGCGGCTGCCGTCGTACACGATGCCGGTGCCCGTGTACTCGATGAAGACGTGCGGATGCCCGGCCCGGCCGGCGCGCAGCGCCAGCGCGCCCACGCCCGCCGTCGCCGCGGACTCGCACGCCACCCGAGCGTCCTTGTCCGTCAGATCGGCGTGCGACGTCGACCGCGCGCCCAGGTAGTCGAGGAACGACTCCGCGATCATCTCCCAGCCGAACGCCGGGAGTTCGTCGTGCTGCATCATGTGCACGTCGCCGGCGATGCGCTCGGCGAACCCGTCCAGAGCGCGGCTCAGCGCCGCCTGTCCCACTTCATGGCGCTCGATCCACATGGCTCGTCGCCACCCCCCGTCCGTCCCCGTGTTCGTGCTGGTACCGCTGTGTCTCCTCAGCATAGGAACCACCACTGACAACCCGCCCGGCTGCGCGTGATACCCGGAGCGGCAGCCGGGCGGGCTCGGTGGTGGTCACGACGACGGTGACGACGGCGGTCACGGTGAGTCAGGGGACCGGACCCGCCGGCCCCTCGAACTCCGCGCTCATACGTACGAATTCAGGGCTCGCGAGCGCGGCCTCGTACTCGGGGTCCGTGAATTCGTGGCTGTGGCCGCCGGAGTGTCCAGCGAATAGCGTGCACGCGTCATTCGCTGCTCCCGGCTTGCCGTTGTGTATGGGGCAGTCCTGCTGGATCGTGACGGCGGAAGGTTCTATTCCACTTTTCCAGCGCGCCCAGATTCCACTGCCCTCGCCGTCGTCGAGTTCGCGTACCAGGTCGAAATGGGAGCCGGTGTCGTGCTCCTCCAGCGCGCACCGCAATCCCGTCACGATCTGGATGGGATGGGCCGGCGGGTCCGGCCACAGGTCCTGGGTGAGCACGATCAGTTGGAGGGGGAGCGTCGCGAGCGCGGCGCAGACGCGGCGTTCGGCGGCGGATGCGCCCGCAGTGGGCGGCGTGCGCGGCGATGGCGGGCTGCTCATGTGCCCCCGATTCGCCGGCTCAACGCGTTGACCTGCGCAACTGCGGCTTGTAGGGCAACGGCCGAATGCGGCGCCGGGGAGGGCGCCGGGGTGAGGTCGAGGGGGGATGCGTCCCACTCCAGCCCGCCGTTCAGCGGCCGGAGCTGTACGAGCTGACACATCCGGTCCATCACCCGCCCGACCTTGTGGGTCGCGGCGTCGAGGACTACGTCACCGGGGGCGGGGACGTACGGATGGGGGCGCGCATTCTCGTCTAGGTCCAGGTTCACGGATGTCTCCTGCGCGGAAAGCTCTCGCCGTCCCGGAAACCTCCCGCCTTTATCAGGGCGCCCGATCCCGTCCATTCGAACGTCTGGGCGGGGATATCGTTCCGGTCGGTCATGGTTCCTTGCCGTACCCCTTCAGTCGATTGTTTCTTTCGTCTTTCTGGAGACAAGTCTGGGGCAACTATGTAGCCTCCGAAAGAGGGTTGAGGGTGACCCGATCCAAATCACCTTGCACACAGGGGAAGTGGGAGTGTCGACCTATGGCCAAGCCTTACGGAGAGTGGCTACGGGAGCAACGCGTCAAGTCGGGCATGACACAGCAGCAGCTCGCGGACGCCGCGATCATGACGCGTACGCACATCACGCACATCGAGGCGGGGCGGCGCGTACCGTCCGAGGAGGACGCGAAAAGGCTGGACCGGGCGCTGAACACGGGTGATGTGCTGACGAACTTCCGGCCGGGCGCGGACGCCCACCCCGTTCCTGACTACTTCGAGTCGGCCATGCAGTTTGAACAGCAGGCGTCGATCATCCGGGAGTTCGCCATCTCGTTCGTGCCGGGGCTGCTTCAGACGCCGGAGTATGCGCGAGCCGTCATCGGCTCGGCGTATCCTCCGGTCAGCGTGGAGGAACGTGACCGGGCCGTCGACACCCGGATAGAGCGTGCGCACGTCCTCAAGGACCCGGTGGAGCCGATTGTCTGGGCGTTGTTGGACGAGGCAGTGCTGAGGCGCCCGATGGGGAGCCTGGCTGTGATGTCCGAGCAACTGCACCACATCGCTGACCTGGCTGAACGTGGACGGATTCGTGCTCACGTCATTCCGTACAGCGCGGGCTCGTACCCTCTGCTGGGAAGCATGGTCCGGCTCATGTGGTTCGAGGACCAGCCGCCCATCGCCTACGTTGAAGGTGTCCAGACGGGCAAGGTGCACGACATCGCGGCGGTGGTGGAGCACATCCAGGGCAGCTACGACCTTGCACTGGCCGAAGCGTTGCCGCTACAGGAGTCCCTTGCCCTCCTGAGAGCAACAGCGAAGGACTACGAAGGCGATGACAACTGAGCGCATACTCCCCGACGCGTCCGTGCTGACCGGGTGGCGGAAGTCCAGCTACAGCGGTCCGAACGGGGACAGTTGCGTGGAGGTCGCGGACGGCTACACGTCCGCGTGGGACGGGTGGCGGAAGTCCAGCTACAGCGGTCCGGAGGGTGGCGACTGCGTGGAGGTCGCCGACGGGTACGCCGTCGTACCCGTACGGGACTCCAAGGTTCCCAGCGGGCCGGCGCTCGTCTTCCCGGCTGCTGCCTGGTCGCTGTTCGTCCAGAACCTGAAGGACGACCAGCCCGCCTGAACAGCGCCAACCGCAGCCCCGCCACTCCACCGAGCGGCGGGGCTCGGCTCGTTCAGGGGGAGTACTTCCACACCAGCATCAAGTAGCCGCCGTACGCGCTGGAGACGACCACCGCCGCCGTCACGACCGCGTACGCGACCCTCGGGCGGGCCGTCGCGAACGCCTTCGCCAGCGGGAACAGCAGCGGGAACGCGGGGAGCAGGAAACGGGCCTTCGAGTGGAAGTAGCCCGCGCCGCCGACCGCGATGAGGAGCAGCAGCGCGGCGTAGATCAGCGGCGCCGCGTGCTGGCGCTCCAGCAGGCAGATCACGAACAGCAGCAGCGCACCGAGGACGGTGAAGGTGGCGACGACCGCGTTCAGGTTGGTCGGCATCTTGGTGAAGGTGTCGACGATCCGACCCATCGTGAAGCTGCCGCCGTCGAAGGTGGAGCCCCAGCGCTCTTGGAGCTGGAAGTAGCCGTCCCAGCGGCCGGCGCGGTAGCCGACCCAGCCGAACCAGGCGAACCAGCCCACGGGGGCGATGAGGATCGCGGCGAGCAGCCGGCCCCTGCCGGCCCCGGGCGGTGCCTCCTTCTGCCGTTTGCGGAACGTGGCGAAGAGCGCCCAGGCCGCGCAGAGCGCCACGGCCGCGACGACCGCCGAGCCTGAGGGGCGGGTGAGGCCGGTGAGGCTGGCGAGGAGGCCGGCGGTGAGCCAGTGCTGTTTGAGCACGGCGTACAGCGCCCACGCTGCGAGCGCGGTGAACAGGGGCTCGGTGTACGCCATCGACTGGACCATGGCGTGCGGGACGATGCCCCACAGCACGACGGCGAAGAGGGCCGTACGGCGGTCGTGGAGGTGCTTGGCGACGGCGAAGATGCCCCACGCGGCGACGAGCGAGGAGAGGACGGAGACGCCCCAGGCGACGATCTCCGTGGAGAAGGGCGTGACGGCGGAGAAGCCGCGGACCAGGCCCGGGTAGACGGGGAAGAAGGCGTACTTGCACAGTTCGCCCTGGACGGTGCACTTCTCGGCGAGCGGGGCCGCGTAACCGGCCTCGGCTATGTGGACGTAGTAGACGGTGTCGAAGCGGGTGGCGAGGAGCTTGCCGAGGCCCGGGCCGTCGTCGCCGGCGCGCCACGCGACGAAGGCGGTGCCGACGAAGCGTACGAACGCGTAGAGCGCGAGGGCCGGCCAGGCCGCGAGGAAGGCTGTGCGGAGGCGGGCTATGACGCTGGATCTGCCGCTGCGATTGCCCTTGCCGGCGCCGCTCCTGCTCCCGTTCCCAGTCCCGTTTCCGTGGCTGGATTTGGCCGATCTTCGACGGGCGGCGTGGCGGCGTGGTGCGGCGGGTGTGGAATCCGCCGGGGCAGGTGTCGTCTCAAGTCCCGACATCTTCGTTTTTCGTCCCCTCCGCAGGGCACCGCGCCTTCACTCGTGCGGGCCTATTCAGGCACAGAAATAACACATGCTGGCGATGGTCGGGTACTTGGGCAGGACGAACCGGCCAGCGGAGGGGCGAACTTCAGAGGACGGGCGGCGGCGGCCCGAGGCTCAGCGGCGGCGCTTGGTGAGGGCGCCGACCCGGGACCGTACGCCCCACGCCGTCACCCGCCACAGCGCCTCGACGACGATCGAACGGCTCATCTTGCTGTCGCCGCGCTCGCGCTCGACGAAGGTGATGGGGACCTCGACGACCTTGAAGCCGGACTGGACCGCGCGCCAGGCGAGGTCGACCTGGAAGCAGTAGCCCTGCGAGGCGACCTGGTCCATGCCCAGGCCGAGGAGGGTCTCCTTGCGGAAGGCCCGGTAGCCGCCGGTGACGTCGCGGAGGGGGACGCCGAGCATGATGCGGGAGTACAGGCTGCCGCCGCGGGAGAGGACCTCGCGGGACTTCGGCCAGTTCACGACGCTGCCGCCGGGGACCCAGCGGGAGCCGAGGACGAGGTCCGCGTTCTCCTCGACGAGGGCGTCGAGGAGGCGGGGGAGCTCTTCGGGGCGGTGCGAGCCGTCGGCGTCCATCTCGACGAGGACGTCGTAGCCGTTCTCGATGCCCCACTGGAAGCCGGCGAGGTACGCGGCGCCGAGGCCCTGCTTGCCCATGCGGTGCAGGACGTGGATGTTGGCGTCGGCGGCGGCGAGGTCGTCGGCGATCTTGCCGGTGCCGTCGGGGCTGTTGTCGTCGGCGACGAGGATGTGGGCCTCGGGCACGGACTCCCGTACGCGGGAGGTGATCGGGCCGACGTTCTCGGCCTCGTTGTACGTCGGGATGATCACCAACACCGGACCCGGCGCCTCAGTTCTCCGGCCGGGCTGACCGCCAACTGTCACTGTCGCTCCACTCCTGCTGCTTGCCGACGCGGCGGGCGGGGCCGGGCCGGGTCACGCGAGCATACGCGCGAGTGGGGGGTGGATGTTTGAGAGGGGGCGCATCCGGACACGGTGGGTGCGCGGTCGTGCCGTGAGGGTGATCCCCGCGGGCCCGGTGCGCGGTGTGCTCGACGCCCGTCCAGAGATCCGTCCAGAGGTCCGCGGCAGGCTCGCCGGCTGTGTCGTCGACGGCTCCGGAGCGTGTACGATCATCTCGTAACTCCGGTGCAGCGCACGGGAGTCACGCGTCTGTGGTCCAAGGAAAGACGCCCATCTGCCGATGGGAAATGTAGGTGCAAGGCCTGCCGGGCGCTCCATGACGAAGGCCCCCTCGAATGTGAGGGGGCCTTCGTGCTGCTCAGCGACAGGTGCCCGAAAGCGTGCCCCGAAAGCCCTGCCCGGGCGGGGCGGCGACGACTACAACGGAGGGCGAGGGCAGGACCGCCGAGGTCGGGTCGGGAAAGGGGACGTGTCGTGCGGGCGTTCGAGGAGCATCCGGGGGAGAAGAAGGGCAGCGCTGGACGGGTCCCGCACCCGGCGGCGCCCGCTTCCCGGCGGGCGGTGCGCAGGCCCGTTAACCCGGCCGAGATCACGACCCTGCAGCGGCTGGCGGGCAACCGCGCCGTCGCGCGCCTGCTGGACGAGGAGCAGCACGCGCACGGGCCCGGCTGCGGCCACGACGGGGCGAAGGAGGCGGCGGGGCCGGGGCCCAAGGCGCTGCTCGACGACGCCCTGGCCTCCCCGAGCCGGCCCGTCCCCGACGGGCTGCGCGCCGAGGCGGAGTCGTTCTACGGGAACGACTTCTCCGCCGCGCGACTCCACGACGGTCCGGTGGCGCAGCGGGCGATCGAGGCGATGGGGGCGCGGGCCATGACGGTCGGCACCCACGTCTTCCTCCCGCCGGGCGGCACCCAGGACCGGGCGCTCGTCGGCCACGAGTTCAGCCACGTCGACAAGAACCTCAAAGGCGTGCGCGAAACGGGTGCCGACCAGGGTTCCGGGGTGACCGTCACCGACCCCGGGCAGAGCTCGGAACGGGCCGCGGAGAGCGACGGCACCGCCTTCGCCGCGGGCGCGGGGGCCGCGCCTTCGGTCACGGCTCAGCGAGCGGTGACCGACGAGGTGCAGGAATCGGAGCCGGAGCGGGAACCGGCCCCGACGGTCCAGCGCATGATCATCCCCGAAGGGGACCCACACGGCGAGCCGAGCGACTTGCTTGGCGACGACGCCGTTGCGGCGACCCCCGGCTTCGCCGAGCTGCACCCGGGTCATCAGCGTCGTGTCATGGGGCTCGTCGAAGACACCGACACGATGCTGTGGCCGAGCGAGGCCATCAAGCACACGAGGAACACCGTGGTCGCCGCGGTCGACGGACTGGGCGGGCCGCACGAGGGCCAGTTCCTCGCCGACGCCTACGGGCAGCGCAACAACCTCAGCGCGTACTCGCCCGACATGTCGGTGAACGCCGTCAGGGCCAGGCTCGGCAGCGCGGTACCCGCGGGTGCGGCCACCCTTGAGCAGGGGTCGGTCACCAACTTCGGCCAGCACGTGCCGCACACCGAACTGTTCGTCCCCCACCCCGGGCCCTGGGCGGTGGACGGCGGGGACGACGGGCTCGCGTCCTGCATCGAACGCGTCCTCGGCGAGAGCAGCGCCGCGTACGTCGTGACGGACAACGAGATGCCGGGGAAGAGCCAGTCGCAGTCCCTGGAGCAGTACATCGGCGCCCTCAACGCGAGGCTCGGCGGCGACGACGCGTACCGCCCGCTCAGGGTCGAGGTCACGACCCCCAACGTCAAGGTCGCGGGTGACGGGAAGAGGACGACGGAGATGGGCGGCGTGAAGCTCCAGATCGCCCACGCACCGCCCTACCGGCTGGTCACCATCAGGCGCACCTGAGCCCGCGACTGCGCTCCGCGCTCCCGCGGTCAGACGAGGACCGCGAGCGTCAGGGCCACCGCCCCGGCGACGCTGGTCAGGGTGCGGACCAGGTGGGCATTGTTCCAGCGGGGCTCGAAGGCCCGGCGCGCCTCGGCGAGCGCCGTCGGCGAGTCGACCGCAGCGGCGTCGAGGCGTTGGTTCAGGGGGACGTTGATCGCCGCGGTGATGACGAACGTGGCGATCGCGCACGTCGCGCCGACGACGAGCCAGCCAGTCGCCGCGCCGTCGGGGCGCAGCACGGCCGCGACGACGGCGAGGACGGGGGCGCCGGCGAAGACGGTGAGGAACCAGCCGTTGAGGATCGCCCGGTTGACGGCGCGGAACGCGGTGACGTACGTGGCGTCGTCGACCCGCCGCAGGCCCGGGACGACGGAGCAGGCGAAGGCGAAGAACGCGCCGGCCAACAGGCCGTTAAACACGATGGCCGCGGTGAGCACGGCCGTGGAGGTCGGATTCATGCCCCCGTTGATAGCGCGTCCTTCACGGCCTCGTCGATATCGCGATTGATCACGCGCCCGCTGCCGGGAGACCCTGGGGGCGCCCTCCGCGACGAGGGGGCCGGTGCCGCCACGGTCACCGCTCGATCCCAGCTCCAGGGGCACCACATGACCGCTCTGACCACGAGCCCCCGGCTCGCACCGCCGACCGTACGGGTCCGGGAGTCGTACCTCACCGGTGAGCAGGCCGACATGGTCCACCGCGGCTCGGACACGTCATGGCTCGCCGACGCGAGCCGGGACTTCGCGCAGTTCGTCGCGGACCGCGTCGGCGTGCGGGAGCGGTGGGGCGTCCCGTCCGAGGTGTTCTGGTTCACCGCGGAGGAGCACTACATCGGCTCGCTGGTCATCCGTCACCAACTGCCGAAGGACGACCTCGGCGGCCACATCGGCTACCACGTCGTCCACCCGTGGCAACGGCAGGGCCACGCGACGACGATGCTCGGCCAGGCGCTGACCATCGCCCGCGGCCTCGGGCTCGACCGCGCCCTGCTCACCGTCGCCGCGGACAACGCCCCTTCGCTGGGGGTCGTCCGGCGCAACGGCGGCACTCCGGACGGCACGAACTCCGACGGCCAACTGCGCTTCTGGATCGACACGCCCACGGCTCCTTAGCAGGCGGGCTTCACGGCGCCGAGTCCGTCCCAGCACCCGCGCTGCCTGCGGCCCCCTCACCGGCCCGCAGGCACTCGCCCGTCTTGGCTACCCGCCCGTCTTGGCCACCCGCCCGTCCTGGCTACCCGGCCGCGCTGGACTCCCAGCCCGCCACGTCCTCCAGTGCCGCGTTGCCCCCGCACACCACCAGCCCCAACCGCGCATCCGGGCCCACGCGGTCCAGGACCCGGCGGGACGCCGGGAGGAGGCAGCCCGCGGCCGGCTCCGTCCACAGCTTCGCGTGGTGCGCCATGTCCCGTACGCCCTGCACCGCTTCCGCGTCGGAGACCACGATCACGTCCTCCACCAGCGCCGCGACGTGCTCGTACGTCAGCGCCGAGACGGAAGGTGCGGAGAGCGTCGTCACCCTCGACGTCAGGGGGACCGGGACCGGGCCGCCGGCGGCCAGCGCGCGGGACATGGACTCCGCGCCCGCCGTCTCCACGCCCCAGACGCGCACGTCGGGGCGGCGCGCCTTCAGGGCCACCGCGACGCCCGAGATCAGGCCCCCGCCGCCGATGCTGACGAGGACGTCCGTGAAGGCGTCGGGGGCGGCGTCCTGGTCGAGTTCCAGGCCGACCGTGCCCTGGGCGGCGACGACGACCGGGTCGTCGAAGGGGTGCAGCAGGGTCAGGCCCTCCGCGCGCAGGCGTTCCATCAGGGCGAACGCCTCGTCCATCGTGTCCGTGAGCTGGATCGACGCGCCCGCCGCCGCCACCGCGGCGATGGAGCGGGCCGGAGCCGTACGCGCCATGCAGACCGTCGCCTTCACGTCCAGCAGCCGGGCCATCTCGGCGACGGCCACACCGTGATTGCCGCCGCTGACGGCGAGGACGCCCGCCGCGCGCTCGGCGGGCGAGAGCGACAGGAGCTTCGCGAGGGCGCCGCGCGCCTTGAAGGAGCCGGTGTGCTGGAGGAGTTCCAACTTCGCCGTCACCGGAGCCCCCAGCAGCTCCGACAGACCCGGGCTGGACACCGTGGGGGTACGCACCAGCCGGCCATCGATCAGCCGCGCCGCCGCCTCGACATCTCCGATCTCAATCATCCGTCCATCCTCGCACCGGGGCGCCGGCCAGAACCCGTGGCCGAACCGGTGATGGCGCCGCGCGCTCCCGAGGCGCGCACCAGAGAGGCACCAGAGACGGGCTCCAGAGGCGGTGGAGTCCCACTGCCGGTACGGTCAAAAAGAGGCCGTGAGTTTACCCACATACGTGCACAACCATGCAGCATGCGGCTCTCTTTCCATCCCCTATCGGATTGAACTTTTGTTGATCAGTGGTCAGTTGACCCCCGGCTGCGCCTAACCTTCAACAGGTGAACCAACTGATGTCCCGCGAGTCCGAGACCGATCTGCCCGGGAGCGTCAACCTGCCCGGCACGCTGTCCGAGCCGCTGCGCGCCGAGCTGATCGCGTTCCGCCGCGATCTGCACATGCACCCAGAGCTGGGCAACCAGGAGTTCCGCACCACCGCCGCCATCAAGGCCCGCCTTGAGCTGGCGGGGCTCGCACCAAGGGTGCTGGGCATGGGCACCGGGCTGGTGTGCGACATCGGCACGTGGGACGGGGTGCAGCCGCTGCTGGCGCTGCGCGCGGACATCGACGCGCTGCCGATCCCGGACACCAAGACGACCGTGCCGTACCGTTCCACCGTGCCCGAACGGGCCCACGCCTGCGGGCACGACGTGCACACCACGGCCGTGCTCGGCGCGGGCATCGTCCTCGCCGAGCTGGACCGCGAGGGGCTGTTGCCCGCCCCCGTACGGCTCGTCTTCCAGCCGGCCGAGGAAGTGCTGCCCGGGGGCGCACCCGACGCGATCGAGTGCGGCGTGCTCGACGGCGTCGGGGCCATCATCGCCGTGCACTGCGACCCGAGGGTCGACGCCGGCTCCGTGGGGCTGCGGGCCGGGCCGATCACCTCGGCCTGCGACCGGCTGGAGATCAGCCTCGACGGCCCCGGCGGGCACACCGCGCGGCCCCATCTGACCACCGACCTCGTCACGGCCGCCGCGAAGGTCGTCACCGAGGTTCCCTCGCTGGTCGCCCGCAGGTCGGACGCCCGGTCCGGACTGGCGGTGACCTGGGGGCGGATCGAGTCCGGCCACGCGCCCAACGTCATCCCGAACCACGCCGAACTGTCCGGCACGGTCCGCTGCCTCGACCTGGAGACCTGGCGCGCGGCGCCCGACCTGGTGCACGCGGCGGTCGACGAGATCGCCACCGTCCACCGGGCGAAGTCCCAGATCGACTACATCCGCGGGGTCCCGCCGGTGGTGAACGACCCGGCGGTCACCGAACTCATCCGGGACGCCCAGACCGCCCGCGGCGGGGCGCAGTCGATCGAGGACACCGAGCAGAGCCTGGGCGGCGAGGACTTCTCCTGGTACCTGGAGCACGTGCCGGGCGCGCTGGCGCGGCTCGGGGTGCGGCGGCCGGGCGACACGGTCCGCCGGGACCTGCACCGCGGGGACTTCGACGTCGACGAGGAGTCGATCCGGGTGGGCGTCGAACTCTTCACGGCGGCGGCGCTGCTGCACGGCCACCGCGCCCAGGGCTGACGCCGGGCGCCCGCGGCGCACGTAGGACGCGTACCGCAGCGCGCGAGCAACGCGCACCCGGCGTGCGAGCAACGCGTACCGCAGCGCGCGAGCAACGCGTACCCGCGGCGCGTGAATGGCGAGTACCCGCAATCAGTGCGTACCAGCGGGTAGCGGGCCGGGTGCGGATCGGGGCACACTGCCGAAGTGCCCCGACTCCGTACCCGTGCGTCACCTGGGCATCACTGCCCGGCGAAGCTAAACGCGACGATCCGATAACGACTCATGAACAGGTCTTTAACTGACATCTACGCGCGTTACGATCGCCGCAAAACCAGCGCCGGAAGAGGCGCTTCAGGTCAGTCTTGAAGGGACCCCTCCTCTTGCGCCGGGTATCCAAGATCACTGCCGCGTGCATCACGACCGCGGCCCTCGCGTTCACGGCCACCGCGTGCGGTGAGTCGTCCACCGAGTCCAGCTCCTCCAGCTCGTCCAGCGACGGCAAGCTGAAGATCGGTGCGGCGTACGACGTCGGCGGACGCGGCGACAACTCCTTCAACGACTCCGCGGCCCGCGGCCTCGACAAGGCCAAGGCCGACCTCGGTGCCGAGGTCAAGGAGCTCACCGCCAAGCACGGCGAGACCCCGGCCGACCGCGAGTCGCGCCTCGCGTCCCTCGCCGAAGGCGGGTACAACCCCGTCGTCGCCGTGGGCTTCGCGTACAAGGACGCCGTTGACAAGATCGCGCCGAAGTTCCCGAAGACCACCTTCGGCCTGGTCGACTCGGTCTCCGAGCAGAAGAACGTCGACAGCATCGTCTTCACCGAGGAGCAGGGCTCCTACCTCGCCGGCGTCGCCGCCGCGCTGAAGTCCAAGGACGGCAAGATCGGCTTCATCGGCGGTGTGGACCTCCCGCTGATCAAGAAGTTCGCCGCGGGCTTCCAGCAGGGCGTCACCGAGACGAACCCGAAGGCGTCGGTGCAGATCCAGTACCTGACCACGGGTACGGACCTCTCCGGCTTCGGCAGCCCGGACAAGGGCAAGCAGGCCGCCCAGGGCATGCTCGACAAGGGCATCGACATCGTCTACGCGGCTGCGGGCGGCTCCGGCGCCGGCGCCATCGAGGCCGTCGCCGCGAAGAAGGGCACCTGGGCCATCGGCGTCGACTCGGACCAGGCCAAGGACCCGGCCCTGTCCAAGTACGCGGGCTCGATCCTGACCTCGGTCGTCAAGAACGTCGACACCGGCGTCTTCGAGCTGGCCAAGTCCGTCAAGGACGGCAAGCCGAAGACCGGCGTCAGCACCTACTCGCTGGCGCAGGACGGCGTGAGCCTGACGACCACCGGTGACCACCTGAAGGACATCCAGGCCAAGCTGGACGAGGCGAAGAAGAAGATCGTCGACGGCCAGATCAAGGTCAAGTCCACGACCTGACGGTCGCGGAACGTCTTCGAAAGCGGCGTCGTCCGCCCCTTTGGGCGGGCGGCGCCACTTTCCCAACACGACTCGACGCGACCCACCCCCCGGCCGGCGACCGAGCCCACAACCGGCCCGCGCCCGGCCCACGCCCGTGTCGCACCGTCCGGCGGACCCTCCGCTTCGGCTCCCCCCGCCGAAGTCGCCCGTCCGTCCCGGTTCCAAGGGTGGCGCTACGCGCGTAGCATCGCGTAACACCGACCGCGCGCGGTAGTTTTCGCCCACACCCCCCGCCTCTGCTCCTCCTCCGCTCCTGCCCAGGGAGAGTGCGCCATCAACGCGTCCAGCAGCCCCCATGCCGTAGAGCTCCGCGGCATCACCAAACGATTCCCCGGAGTCGTGGCCAACCACGACATCGACATCACCGTGCGCCGCGGTACCGTCCACGCCCTCGTCGGCGAGAACGGCGCGGGCAAGTCCACCCTGATGAAGATCCTCTACGGCATGCAGAAGCCGGACGAGGGCACCATCACCGTCGACGGCGAGCTGGCCTCGTTCAACAACCCCGGCGACGCCATCGACCGCGGCATCGGCATGGTGCACCAGCACTTCATGCTCGCCGACTACCTCACCGTGCTGGAGAACGTCGTCCTCGGCTCGGAGAAGCTGTACGGCATCGGCGACCGGGCCCGCGCCAAGATCAAGGAGATCTCGGACGCTTACGGCCTCGGCATCCGCCCCGACGCGTACGTGGAGGACCTCGGCGTCGCCGACCGCCAGCGGGTGGAGATCCTCAAGGTCCTCTACCGCGGCGCCCGTACCCTGATCCTCGACGAGCCCACCGCCGTCCTGGTGCCGCAGGAGGTCGACGCCCTCTTCGACAACCTGCGGGAGCTGAAGGCCGAGGGCCTGACCGTCATCTTCATCTCGCACAAGCTCGGCGAGGTGCTGTCGGTAGCCGACGACGTCACCGTCATCCGGCGCGGCACCACGGTCGGCACCGCCGATCCGCGCACCACGACCACCAAGCAGCTCGCGGAGCTGATGGTCGGCAGCGAACTCCCCAAGCCGGACACCTGCGAGTCCACCGTCACCGACGTCGCGATGCTGACCGTCGACGGGCTGCGGCTGACCGCCACCGACCCCGACGGCGTGGTGCGTTCCGTGCTCGACGGCATCGACTTCACCATCCACAAGGGCGAAGTGCTCGGCATCGCCGGCGTCGAGGGCAACGGCCAGTCCGAACTCGTCGAGGCGATCATGGGCATGCGCAGCCCGGACGCCGGCACCCTCACCCTCGACGGCGAGGACATCTCCCAGCGGCCCACCCGCAAGCGGCGCGAGGACGGCATGGCCGTCATCCCCGAGGACCGGCACCGGCACGGCCTGCTGCTGGAAGCCCCGCTGTGGGAGAACCGCATCCTCGGCCACGTCACCGAGAAGCCCAACAGCAAGGGCGCCTTCCTCGACCTGAAGGCGGCGCGCGCCGACACCGAGCGGATCGTGCGCGAGTACGACGTGCGCACCCCCGGCATCGACGTCACCGCCGCCTCCCTCTCCGGCGGCAACCAGCAGAAGCTGATCGTCGGCCGGGAGATGAGCCACCGGCCGAAGCTGCTGATCGCCGCCCACCCCACCCGCGGCGTGGACGTCGGCGCGCAGGCGCAGATCTGGGACCAGATCCGCGAGGCCCGCCGCGAGGGCCTGGCGGTGCTGCTGATCTCCGCCGACCTGGACGAGCTGATCGGGCTCTCCGACACGCTGCGCGTGATGTACCGCGGGCGGCTGGTGGCGGACGCCGACCCGGCGGACATCACCCCGGAGCAGCTGGGCTCGGCGATGACCGGCGCGGCCAGCGGCCACCTGGAGCAAACCGAGGAGTCGGCCGAGGAGTCGGCCGAAGCGCCCGCCGCCGAAGCCCCCCGCGACGAGACCCCCAGCGCCGGGCGCGACACCGACGGGGGAGAGGACCGATGAAGAAGATCGACAAGGAGCGGGTGCTCCTCGGGCTCGCCGCCCCCCTGCTGGCGATCGTGGTGGCCTTCCTGGTCACCGCGGTCGTCCTGGCCGCGACCGGCAAGCAGCCGTTCAACGCCTTCAGCATCATGTTCGACTACGGATCGAAGTCGGACAGCCAGGTCTACATCCTCAACAAGGCCACGACCTACTACCTCGCGGGTCTCGCGGTCGCCCTCGGCTTCCGCATGAACCTGTTCAACATCGGCGTCGACGGCCAGTACCGGCTCGCCGCCTTCTTCGCCGCCGCGCTCGGCGGCGCCCTCACCCTGCCCGGCCCGGTGCAGATCCCGCTGATCATCCTCTGCGCGATGATCGTCGGCGCGATGTGGGCCGGCATCGCCGGTGTCCTCAAGGTCACCCGCGGCGTCAGCGAGGTCGTCTCCACGATCATGCTGAACGCCATCGCGACCGCGATCATCGGCTACCTGCTCCAGGAGGGCCGCCTCGGCCACCTCGACCAGGCCGGCACCAAGGTCTCCACCAAGCCCATCCCGGAGTCCTCGCACTTCTTCGAGTTCCCGACCCAGCCCTCGCCCGTCTGGGGCTTCATCGTGGTCGCCGCGCTCGCCGGCGTCGCGTACTGGTTCACGCTCTCCCGCACCCGCTTCGGCTTCGACCTGCGCACCGTCGGCCAGTCCGGCTCCGCCGCCGAGGCCAGCGGCGTGAACGTGAAGCGGATGGTCGTCACGTCGATGCTGATCTCCGGCGCCGTCGCCGGCCTGGTCGGCATGCCGACCCTGCTGAACGACAGCTACGAGTACAGCGGCGACTTCCCCGTCGGCATCGGCTTCACCGGCATCGCCATCGCGCTCCTCGGCCGCAACCACCCCGTCGGCATCGCGCTCGGCGCCCTGCTCTGGGCCTTCCTGGAGCGCGGCAGCGGTCAGCTCGAATTCAAGGGCTACGACAAGGAGATCGTCGGCGTCATCCAGGGCGTCATCGTCCTGTGCGTGGTCATCGCGTACGAGGTCGTACGCCGCTACGGCCTCAAGCGCCAGCAGCGGCAGGTCGGCGCCAAGCTCGCCGCCCAGGCCCGCAAGAACAGCAACGGCAACGGCAACGGCAACACCGACAAGCAGGAGGTGTCGGCGTGAGCGCCACGGCGACCTCGACTCCGCCGCCCACCGCACGCAAGGTGAGCGGCGGCAAGGGCGGGCGCACCCGCCTGTCCTTCCCCGTCATCCTGCTGATGATCGCGGGCGCACTGATCGCCCTCGCCGCGGTCCGGGTGATCACCGGCGCGGAGGACATCACCTCCTCCGGCCAGATCAGCGCCGCGCTGTCGATGGCCGTGCCGATCGGCCTCGCCGGCCTCGGCGGCCTGTGGGCCGAGCGGGCCGGCGTGGTCAACATCGGCCTCGAAGGCATGATGATCCTCGGCACCTTCTTCGGCGCCTGGGCCGGCTGGCAGACCGACCCCTGGATCGGCGTGCTCGCCGGTGTCCTCGGCGGCATGTTCGGCGGCCTGCTGCACGCGATCGCCACGGTCACCTTCGGCGTCGACCACATCATCTCCGGCATCGCGATCAACATCCTCGCGCTCGGCATCACCACCTACTTCGCCAAGCTGTGGTTCAACTCCGGCGAGGCGGCGGCCAAGGGCGGCAGCCCCAAGCAGTCCCCGCCGTCCGATGACATCGGCACGGTGACGATCCCCGGCCTCTCCGACGGCCTGAAGTCGATCGAGAACCACGAGTGGTTCTTCGTCTCGGACCTCGCGGGCGTGCTCGGCGGCCTGGTCACCAACGTCTCGCTGCTGACGATCGTCGCGATCCTGCTCTTCGTCGGCACCTTCGTGGTGCTGTGGAAGACCGGCTTCGGACTGCGGCTGCGCTCCTGCGGCGAGAACCCGATCGCGGCCGAGTCGCTGGGCGTGAACGTCTACAAGTACAAGTACATCGCCGTGATCGCCTCCGGCGGCATGGCCGGCCTCGGCGGCGCCTTCCTCGCCCTGGTCACCTCGCACATCTACAACGAGGGCCAGACCGGTGGCCGCGGCTACATCGGCCTCGCGGCGATGATCTTCGGCAACTGGCGGCCCGGCGGGCTCGCGATGGGCGCCGGCCTCTTCGGCTACGCCGACGCGCTCCAGCTGCGCAACGGCGGCCAGTCCGTGCACGCGCTGCTCCTGCTGCTGGTCGTGGTGCTGGTCGGCATCGCGATCTGGAAGTTCTACCGCAAGAGCTTCGTGCCGGCCACGATCAGCGCGGTCATCGCCGCCGGCGTCCTGGTCTGGTACCTGGGCACGGACACCGTCCCGACCGAGTTCGTCACCGCGACCCCGTACGTCGTGACGCTGCTGGTGCTCTCGCTCTCCGCGCAACGGCTGAGGATGCCGAAGGCGGACGGCATGCGCTACCGCAAGGGCCAGGGCAAGTGACCGGGCCCGACGCCGGCGGCGCGGCGGACGACGGCAGCGGCCCGGTCGACGGCAGCGGCTCGAACGACGGCGCGGCGGACGGCGGCAGCGGCTCGGACACGTTCGACTGGGAGGCGCTGCGGGAGCTGGCGCGCACGGCGATGAGCCGGGCGTACGTCCCGTACTCCGACTACCCGGTCGGCGTGGCCGCCCGCGTCGACGACGGCCGCACCGTGACCGGCTGCAACGTCGAGAACGCCTCGTACGGCCTGTCCCTGTGCGCCGAGTGCGGGCTGGTCTCCCAGCTCCAGCTCACCGGCGGCGGCCGGCTGACGCACTTCGCCTGCGTGGACGGGCGGGGCGCGAGCCTCGTGCCGTGCGGCCGGTGCCGTCAGCTGCTGTACGAGTTCGGCGGGCCCGAGCTGCTGCTGGACACGCCCGAGGGCGTGGTCACGCTCGCCGAGTTGTTCCCGCAGCCGTTCGGCCCGGCCCATCTGGCATGACACGCTGATGCGCGGCCCTTCTCCTTCGGTGATCACACCGGAGGAGAAGGGCCGCGGCCCTTTTTCCCGCAACACCAGGTTTTCCCGCACCACAGGAGGAACCCCCATGGACGTCATCTCCGTCATCCGCACCAAGCGGGACCGGGGCGAGCTGACCGGCGAGCAGATCGACTGGGTCATCGACGCGTACACCCGCGGCGCGGTCGCCGACGAACAGATGTCGGCGCTGGCGATGGCGATCCTGCTCAACGGCATGAACCGCACCGAGATCGCCCGCTGGACCGCCGCGATGATCGCCTCCGGCGAGCGGATGGACTTCGGCTCGCTGGCCCGGCCCACCGCGGACAAGCACTCCACCGGCGGCGTCGGCGACAAGATCACCCTGCCGCTCGCCCCGCTGGTCGCCGCCTGCGGCGCGGCCGTGCCGCAGCTCTCCGGCCGCGGCCTCGGCCACACCGGTGGCACCCTCGACAAGCTGGAGTCCATCCCCGGCTGGCGCGCGCGCTTGAGCAACGAGGAGATGCTGCACGTCCTCGACACCACCGGCGCGGTCATCTGCGCGGCCGGCGACGGACTCGCCCCCGCCGACAAGAAGCTGTACGCGCTGCGGGACGTCACCGGCACCGTGGAGGCCATCCCGCTGATCGCCTCCTCGATCATGTCGAAGAAGATCGCCGAGGGCACCGGCTCGCTGGTGCTGGACGTCAAGGTCGGCTCCGGCGCCTTCATGAAGACCCTGGACGACGCGCGCGAGCTGGCCTCGACCATGGTCGCGCTCGGCAACGACAGCGGCGTACGGACGGTGGCCCTGCTCACCGACATGGCCACCCCGCTCGGGCTGACCGCCGGCAACGCGCTGGAGGTCCGTGAGTCCGTCGAGGTGCTGGCCGGCGGCGGCCCCTCCGACGTCGTCGAGCTGACCCTCGCCCTCGCCCGCGAGATGCTGACCGCGGCCGGGCTGCCGGACGCCGACCCGGCGAAGGCGCTGGCGGACGGCTCCGCGATGGACGTGTGGCGGCGGATGATCAGCGCGCAGGGCGGCGACCCGGACGCCGCGCTGCCGACCGCGCGCGAGCAGCACGTGGTCACCGCGCCCGCGTCCGGCGTGCTGACCCGGCTCGACGCGTACGACGTCGGCCTCGCCGCGTGGCGCCTGGGCGCGGGCCGCGCCCGCAAGGAGGACCCGGTGCAGGCGGGCGCGGGCGTCGAGCTGCACGCGAAGCCGGGGGAGACGGTCGCTGCGGGTCAGCCGCTGCTGACGCTGCACACGGACACGCCGGAGAAGTTCGAGTACGCGCTGGAGTCGCTGACCAACGCGTACGACATCGAGCCCGCGGCGTCCTTCACCCCCACCCCGATCGTCCTGGCCCGCATCGCCTAGCACCGCGGCGCCCCTTGCGGGTGCGGCTAGGACCTCGCCGTTCGCGCAGTTCCGCCCCCTGTGCCCTGCGGGCACGGGGGGACTCCCAGCGCCCCAAAAACCTTCGCCGTTTCCCCGCGGATGCGTTGGTCTCCGCGCCCCGGTGGTGGGCTTGTCGCGCAGTTCCCCGCGCCCCTAAAGACCTTCGCCCCCCCCCGCAGACAAGTGACGGGGGCAGCGAATCAGGGGCGCGGGGAACTGCGCGAACAAGCCCCACCGGGCCGCAGAGGTCAACGCACCCTGCAGGGGAACGGCGAGGGTCTTTGGGGGCGCGAGGAACTGCGCGACAAGCCCACCACCGGGCAGCAGTGGTCAATCCCCCCGCAGGGGAATGGCGAGGGTCTTTGGGGCGCTGGGGGTCCCCCCACGCCCTCCGGGCGTAGGGGGCGGAACTGCGCGACAAGCCCACCACCGGGCCGCAGAGGCCCACGCATCCGCGGGGAAACGGCGGGGTCCCCGTACCAGGGCGCCGGCGCGGCGATGAGAAAGGGCGCGGGGCGCGGTCCATACCGCAAGAGATGTTCGCAGAGCGACGGATCGGGGACCGTGAGCCATGTGCCGAAGTACGCCAACCGCGGCGGAGCCGGAAGGGCCGGGGGAGCCAGGAGAGCACAACCGCCTCCCCGACCCGCCGCCCGCGCAGCAACCCGCAGTCATACGGATCACCGGCAAAGTGACCCGCAGCGACGTGCCGCAGCTCTGCGCCGAGCTGGGCGCCCGGATCGACGAGCAGCAGCACCAAGGCGCGGTGCCGGTCGACGCGGTGTGCGACGTCGGGGCGCTGCCCGCCGACCTCGTCGCGGTGGAGGCGGTCGCCCGCCTCCACCTCACCGCCCGCCGCCACGGCTGCCGGCTGCGCCTGCACGACGTCCGGCCCGAGCTGAGGGAGCTGCTGCACCTCGTGGGCCTCGGCTCACTCGCCGAAGCCGCCGAGCCCCAAGACAGGCCCTAGGACCCCTCCCGCGGGAGCCGGTCGGGCAGGTCGAACATCGGGAACCAACGCGCCGTGTCCAGGAAGGAGTTGATCCCCGCGATCTTGCCGTCCCGGATGTCCATGACCATGAGCGCCCACGGCGTGTGGCCGTTGCCGTCCTCCGCCTCGTGGTAGTGCGCGAACGCCGGCATGCCGTTGGCCACGGTCGGCACGAGCCGGGAGCCGCGGCAGACCGATCCGACGCCCAGCATCCAGCCGACGATGTTCTCGTGGCCCTGGAGCCACAGGTCGTAAGGCGGCATGGAGAGCGTGGCGTCGTCGTGCAGGACGGCGGTGAGCGCCTCCATGTCGTAGCCCTCGAAGGCCGCGACGTACCGCTCAAGCAGCTCGCGCTGCTCCTCGTCCAGCGGATCGGCCCGGTCGCTCGGCGCCGGCGGGGACTCGGCGAGCGTCGCCCGCGCGCGCTGCAGGGCGCTGTTCACCGAAGCGACGGTGGTGCCCAGCAGCTCCGCGACCTCGCTGGCCTTCCACGCCAGCACCTCGCGCAGGATCAGCACCGCGCGCTGCTTCGGCGGCAGGTGCTGGAGCGCCGCGACGAACGCGAGCCGGATCGTCTCCCGCTCGACGGCCGTCTCCGCGGGGTCCGCCACCGACGGCAGCACCCGCCCGTCGGGCACCGGCTCCAGCCAGGTCGCCTCCGGCCGGCTGGTGAGCTGGGCCTGCGCGACCGGCGTCGGACCGGACAGGTCCATCGGACGGGCCCGGCGCTTGCCCGCGTTCAACATGTCGAGACAGACGTTCGTCGCGATGCGGTACAACCAGGACCGCAGCGACGAACGCCCCTCGAACTTCTCCACGCTCCGCCAGGCGCGCACCATCGTGTCCTGGACGGCGTCCTCCGCCTCGAAGGAGGAACCCAACATCCGGTAGCAGTAACCGGTCAGTTCGCGCCGGTACCGCTCCAGATCCTCCTGCTGCGCCTCCCGCGCTTCCCCTGCGGTTGCCAGATCGCTCAGCTCGCTCATTGGGGTCCACCCCTGTAACCCGTCGGAACCAGTCCTAGGGTCGGGAACCTACAGGAGGGCACTGACAACGCGGCTCAGGTTCCCGGCTTCCGACCGTATACGAACACCTCGTCGCCGTTCTTCAGCAGGTTCCAGTACGCCTTTGCGTCCGCGGGACGCATGTTGACGCAGCCCGCGGAACCCGGCGGGTTGTACATCGACTTGGTCGTCGAGTGGAACGCCTGCCCGCCGTCGAAGAACTGCGCGTACGGCATCTTGACGCCGTACAGCGACGACACGTGGTTGAGGTTCTTCCAGTACACCTTCTTCAGGCCGGTCCGCGTCTCCGCGCCGTCCCGTCCCGTGCGCACCGGAACCGGCCCGTACTTCAGCTTCGACCCGTCCTGGATCCAGGTCAGCTGGCGGGTCAGGTCCACACAGGCGATCCGGCCCTTGTTCGTCGGGCACTTCCCCGCCTTGTTCGGGTTCGTGCCCGCCGCGCGCTGCTGGAGGATGGTGTCCATCGTCCGCCAGGTCAGCGTGCCCGCGTACCCGGCCGCCGGGGTGATCCCGTGCTGCGACTGGAAGGAGCGGATCGCCCGGCAGTCCGTCGTGGACTGCTTGCCGTCGACCGGCCGCCCCAGGAACTTCTCCACCTGCTTCTGGTGCGGCCCCGCGGACGCGGTGCAGGCCGACGCCGCCTGCGCGGTGCCCGAACCCAGGAACATCGTCAACGGAACCACCATGCCGGCGATCCCGAGGACGACCCCCGCGCTTCTACGCACGTTCCTCATCTTGTGCCCCCCTCTTCCCCTTCGACCGTGAGAGATCTTCAGCGATCTTCCCCGTGGGAGCCGGCCGTTGCACCGGCTCTATTGGGTTGGACGAAGGGAAAGGAGCGCCAGTTGTACGGCGCACGTCTCGGTTTCGCGACAAAGGGCGCCGGCCGGGCGGTCCGCGCCGCGGGGTCAGCCGACTGCGCCCCGCGCAGCCGCCCGCGCCGCCGACCAACTCCCGTACCCCGTGATCGACACGACGCCGACGACCGCCAGCAGGCCCAGCGCCACGGTGCCCGCCCAGCCGCCGGAGTGGAAGGCGATCGCACCGAGCGCGCCGCCGACGCTGCTGCCGACGTAGTACGCGGACTGGTACAGCGCCGACGCCTGCGCCCGGCCGGTCGTCGCCGTACGGCTCACCGACGAGGAGGCGACCGCGTGCCCGGCGAAGAAGCCGGCCGTGATCAGCACCAGGCCGAGCAGCACCGTCGACAGCGAGTCGGAGAGGGAGAGCAGCAGCCCGGCCGCGGTGGTGACGACCGCGGTGTACAGCGCGCCGCGCCGCCCCATGCGGCCCACCAGCCGGCCCGAGGCCGCGGAGGAGACCGTGCCGACGAGATAGACCAGGAAGATCGAGCCGACGACGCCCTCGGGGAGGTCGAACGGCGCCTCCGTCAGCCGGTAGCCGATCATCGTGTAGACCGCGCCGAAGACGGTCATGAAGAGCGCGCCGATCACGTACAGCCGCATCAGCAGCGGGTTCGCGAGGTGCTCGCGGACCGTCGACCCCAGCGCCTTCGGGCTGAGCGGGGCGGGCGTGAAGCCGCGCGGCTTCGGCAGCAGCAGGCGGAAGACCACCGCGCCCACCAGCGCCAGCAGCCCCACGGCCAGGAGCCCGGCGCGCCAGCCGCCCAGTTGGGACGCCCAGCCGGTGACGATCCGGCCGCTCATGCCGCCGATGCTGTTGCCCGCGACGAACAGCCCGATCGCGGCGATCAGCGCCCGCGGACGGACCTCTTCCGCGAGGTACGCCATCGCGGACGCGGGCACCCCCGCCAGCGCCGCGCCCTGCACGGCGCGCAGCACCACCAGCGCCTCCAGGCTCGGCGCGAAGGGCACCAGCAGCCCGACGCCGACGGCGACGGAGAGCGAGACGGTCATCAGGGTGCGCCGCCCGAAGCGCTCCGAGAGCGCGCTGAGCGGCAGGACGAAGAGGGCGAGCGCGCCGGTCGCCGCGGTGAGGGTCCAACTCGCCGCCGATGCCGTCACGCCGAAGTCGGCGGAGACGGCGGGCAGCAGTGCCTGCGTGGAGTAGAGGAGCGCGAAGGCCGCGACGCCAGCGGCGAAGAGCGCGAGGCTCATCCGGCGGTAGCCGGGCAGTCCCGGTGCGAGCGGTTCGGATCCGTGGGATCGGGGGGTCGGGGTCAGGGGCTTCGCGGCGACGGCGCCCACCGGAGTGGACGCCTCGGTACTGGCAGCAGGCATGCCATGAACGTACGACCGTCGCCATTCATGCGTCCAATGCATGGAACGGCGATAATCGTTCCCATGGTGCATGACCGCAGTTCAGAGAAGTGGCTGTCACACGCTAGTGACACAGAAGACATGTCCATGGTGCTTGCGCCACGCCTGGCGTACTTCGCGGGCGTGGCCCGCCACGAGCACGTGACGCGCGCCGCGCTGGAGATGGGCGTGCCGCAGTCGACCCTGTCGCGGGCCGTCGTACGGCTCGAACAGGACCTCGGCGTCACGCTGTTCGCCCGCAAGGGCCGCACGGTCTCCCTGACCCCGGCCGGCCGCACCTTCCTCGCCTCCGTGGAACGCGCCCTCGGCGAGGTCGAGCGCGCCGCGGACGAGGTGCGGGCGGATGCGGACCCGCGGGCGGGGAAGGTCGCGTTCGGCTTTCTGCACACGATGGGCTCGGAGACGGTGCCGGCGCTGCTGCGGGCGTTTCGGGCGGACCACCCCAAGGTGCGGTTCACTCTCGTGCAGAACTACGGCGAGGCGATGCTGGGCGGTCTGCGCACCGGCGAACTCGACCTCTGCCTGACCTCACCGGTGCCGGAAGCGCCCGACCTCGTCGCCCGCCGCCTCGACGAGCAGCGCCTACGGCTGGTCGTGCCGGACGACCACCGGCTGGCGGGGCGCCGCCGCGTGCGCCTGGCGGAGGCGGCGGACGACGTCTTCGTCACCCTGGAGCCCGGGTACGGCCTGCGCCGCATCACCGACGCGCTGTGCGCGCAGGCCGGCTTCAGCCCGAAGATCGCGTTCGAGGGGGAGGAGGCGGAGACCTTGCGGGGGCTGGTGGCGGCGGGCCTGGGGGTGGCCCTGCTGCCGCCGCCGGCGGTTCCGCGGCCGGGGGTGGTGGAGCTGACGGTCACCTCTCCGCGGGCGGTCCGCGAGATCGGTCTTGCGTGGTTGGACGGCCACCCGGACACGCCCCCGGTGGCGGCGTTCAAAAGATTCCTCCTCAGCCGCCGCGGCCACCTCCTCCCCAAGTAACCCCAAGCCTCCCCCTGCGGGGTGCGCTGCGCTGTGCTGGCCGGTGCCGGGTCGCCCGCGGTTTCCCCTGCGGGGTGCGCTGGTCTCTGCGGGCCATCTGTGGTTATTCGCGCAGTTCCCCGCGCCCCTAGACACCCTCGCCGTTTCCCTGCGGGAAGTGTGGTCTCTGCGACCCGGTGGTCGGCTTGTCGCGCAGTTCCCCGCGCCCCTAAATGCCCATGCCCTGGCCCGCAGACGAATGACGGGGGCAGCGAAACAGGGGCGCGGGGAACTGCGCGAACGACCACAGACGGGCCGCACGGACCAACGCACCCCGCAGGGAAACGGCGAGGGTGTCTAGGGGCGCGGGGAACTGCGCGACAAGCCACAGACGGGCCGCACAGACCAACGCACCCCGCAGGGGAAACCGCGGGCACGTCAGGGGCGCGGGCGACCCGGCACCGGCCAGCACAGCGCAGCGCAGCGCACCCCGCAGGGAAGCCCCGGCCCGCCCGGAGGGCTCAGTGGCGGAGGGACTTGCCGAAGCCCGCAGCCAAGGGCATCCGCAGGCCCAGCGGCGGCGGCGCCGCCAGCGCGTCTGCGATCGGGCGGGCATAGGGGTGCGGGAACAGCGAACCCCGCACGAAGTCCACCGCCAGCGCCAGCACCTCCGCATGGTGCTGGCGCAACGCGTTCCCGTCCGTGTGCACCTCGAACCGGCACGTGTCGCGGTTCGCCTTCTTCGCCCGCTCCGCCAACCGGTACGACAGATCCGGATCGGCCCGTTCGTCGTTCGTGCCGTGCACGATCAGGACCTGGCGGCCCACCAACTGCTTCACCGGCTCCGGCGGCTCCTCCGCGCGCTGCCGCGGCAGCCAGGGGGCCATCGCCAGTACGGAGGTGACAGCCGGATGCCCCGCCGACCGCAGCGCCGCGCGGGCGCCGAGGCCGTGGCCCGCCAGGCACACCGGTATGTCGCCGTAACGGCGGGTGACCTCCGCCAGCGCCCAGTCCGCGTCCGCCGCGGGCCCCGCGTCCGTGCCGTTCCAGCCGCGGCTGCGGTAGTGCACGGGGAGCACCACCAGCCCGTCCGAGCGCCCGCCGCGGGCCAGCGCCCGCCCCAGCGGCAGCGCCGCCAGGTGCGCCCGGCGCGACGGGCCGCGGGTCGACTCGGGCTCGCCGTCCGGCAGCACGAGCACGACACCGCCGACGCCCCCGGCACGGGAACCGGGCCCGCCGGACCCGTCGGCCGCGGGCGCGCCGCGTCCGCCGTACGCCCTGCCCAGCCGGGCCCCTCGCTTCGCCGTGGTCGTCGTGCGACCGCTCGTACGCCCTGTCACGACAGCACACTCTCAGAAGCCCGGGGGTACGCCACCCGTACGCGCGATCACTGTTACATATCTCCACGGAGCGTTCTACGCGCGTAGGGATTAGAGTGCGCAAATGACGAGCCAGACCCTGAGTACGCCCACCACGGACCAGATCCGTCGCGCGCCGAAGGTGCTCCTCCACGACCACCTCGACGGCGGGCTGCGTCCCGGCACGATCATCGACATCGCCCGCGAGACGGGCTACGACGCGCTGCCCGAGACCGACCCCGACAAGCTGGGCACGTGGTTCCGGGAGGCCGCCGACTCCGGCTCGCTGGAGCGCTACCTGGAGACGTTCGCGCACACCTGCGCCGTCATGCAGACCCGCGACGCCCTGGTGCGGGTGGCCGCCGAGTGCGCGGCGGACCTCGCCGAGGACGGCGTCGTGTACGCGGAGGTGCGGTACGCCCCCGAGCAGCACCTGGAGGGCGGCCTGACCCTCGAAGAGGTGGTGGAGGCGGTGAACGAGGGCTTCCGCGAGGGCGAGCGGCAAGCCCGCGCCGCCGGCCACCGCATCCGCGTCGGCGCCCTGCTCACCGCCATGCGCCACGCCGCCCGCGCCCTGGAGATCGCCGAACTCGCCAACCGCTACCGGGACCTGGGCGTCGTCGGCTTCGACATCGCCGGCGCCGAGGCCGGCTACCCGCCCACCCGCCACCTCGACGCCTTCGAGTACCTGAAGCGGGAGAACAACCACTTCACCATCCACGCGGGGGAGGGCTTCGGGCTGCCGTCCATCTGGCAGGCGCTCCAGTGGTGCGGCGCCGACCGCCTCGGACACGGCGTGCGGATCATCGATGACATCGAGGTCGACGGGGCCGGCGGCGTCAAACTCGGCCGACTCGCCTCGTACGTACGGGACAAGCGCATCCCGCTGGAGCTGTGCCCGACGTCCAACCTCCAGACCGGCGCCGCCGCCTCGTACGCCGAGCACCCCATCGGGCTGCTGCGCCGGCTGCACTTCCGCGCCACCGTGAACACCGACAACCGGCTGATGTCCGGCACCAGCATGAGCCGGGAGTTCGAGGTGCTGACCGAGACCTTCGGCTACACCCTCGACGACATGCAGTGGTTTTCCGTCAACGCGATGAAGTCCGCGTTCATCCCTTTCGACGAACGCCTGGCCATGATCAATGACGTCATCAAGCCCGGCTACGCCGAGCTGAAGTCCGAATGGCTGTTCAGGTAGACCGCCTTGACCAGCGGTTCCGTGCCGGTGGAAAGCTGATCGTACGAACCCGGGGGCGGTCGGGAACGTCAACAAACCACCGCCCCGGGGTGTTTGCCACGCCCTCGGACCGGTGGCTAGCTTGCGGAGCCGCTCCTGTTCCCGTTACGAGGACGACCCTGATGAAGCAGTCCGCAGTCAAGACCCTCGGTGTCACCGCGCTCGGCGCCGCCTTCGCCGCTGCCGCCGCGGGCACCGCCGCTGCCGCTCCCGCCGCGCTCCCCGCGGCGCCCTCGCTCGACACCGTTACCAGCGTGGTGCCGGTGCAGGACACCCTCACCCAGCTGCCCGCTGGTGCGCCCGACTCCCTGAGCGGTGCGCAGAACGCCCTCACCGAGAGCGCGAGCACCCTCCCCGGCACCCTCCAGGGTGCGGGCGAGCGCGTGCTGGGCGGCAAGGGCGCCGGTGGCGACCCGGTCTCCGGCCTGCTCGGCGGGCTGCCGGTCGGTGGCCTCACGGGCGGCGGGCTCACCTGACCCGGTGACCCCGGAAGTCTCCCCTCCCGCCGTCTCTTCCCCGTGAACGGCAGGCCGACGGGGCGGGTACGCGTCACAGTGCGCGTGCCCGCCCCGTTCGTCCGTACGGGCCCGGCTCACCAGGCGGTCGACGCGGTCTTCTCCGCCGGCAGGAAGATCCACAGCGCGAGATAGACGAGGAACTGCGGTCCGGGCAGCAGGCACGAGGCGACGAAGACGACGCGCATCGTGGTCGCGGAGGTGCCGAAGCGCCGCGCCAGCGCCGTGCACACCCCACCGATCATGCGTCCCTGACGCGGGCGGACAAGTGCGGCCATGGTGGGCTCCTTAGCGAGAACCGATATCCGATGGCTCCATCGTCGCCGTGCGAAGCGGGCAAAGCGTCGCTCTACGGGGCGATCCCGACCCTGGGAATCGTCGGGGTCGAGCCCTGAGCCACCTCATCCGCGGGTACGGGGCGGGCTACGACCTCCTCCTTACGGCGGGCCGACCGGGCGTCGGGCGCGAGCAGCCGACGGCGCAGCCGGGTCCGGGCCGCCGGGACCACCAGCAGGTGCGCCAGCGCCACTCCGGCGCTGTTCAGCAGCAGCGAGTCCACGTCCATCACGCGGCCGGCGATACCGGTCTGCAGCAGCTCGATGCCCAGCGAGATCAGCGCGCCGGCGGCGACCGTGCGCACGAGCGACCCGAGCGTCGACGCGGTGAGGCTGCCGCCGGCCATCGGGAGCAGGACCCCGAGCGGGGCGAGCAGCGCGAGGGCGCCGCCGATGCGTTGGGCGGCCTCGGCAGGGCCGAGCGCGAGGCTCGCCTCGATACCGGCGAACAGCTCCAGGTTGGCGGCGGCGACCCAGGGGACGTCGAGGGGGCGGAGCGTGAGCCATCCGACGAGGAGCAGGTGCGCGAGGAGGAGGAGCCCGCCTGCTGCGCGGAAGCGGATGGCGGTGTTGCCGCCCTTACCTTGACGCTGCACGCCCCACAAGACGCACGCGCGGCGTGTCCCGGTTCCCACGACCTGCCCCCGCCCCGCCGTTTCCCCTGCGGGACGCGCTGCGCTGTGCTGGCCGGTGTCGGGTGGCCCGCGCCCCTGACATGCTCGCCGTTTCCCTGTGGGGCATGTTGGTCTGTGCGGCCAGGTGGTGGGTTGCCCGCGCAGTTCCGCCCCCTGTGCCCTGCGGGCACGGGGGGACCCCCAGCGCTCCTAGATGCCCACCCGCCGTTGTCCCGCGGGCAGATTGGTCCCTGCGACCCGGTGGGTGGTTCTCGCGCAGTTCCGCCCCCTGTGCCCTGCGGGCACGGGGGGACCCCCAGCGCCCCTGTTTCGCTGCTCCCGTCATTTGTCTGCGGGCCAGGGCATGGGTTTTTAGGGGCGCGGGGAACTGCGCGACAAGCCGACCACCGGGCCGCAGAGACCAGACCCCCCGCAGGGAAACGGCGAGCATGTCAGGGGCGCTGGGGTCCCCCCGTGCCCGCAGGGGCACAGGGGGCGGAACTGCGCGGGCAACCCACCACCGGCCAGCACAGCGCAGCGCACCCCGCAGGGGAAACCGCAGGTGTGTCAGGGGGACGAGGGGCGGGTGGGGAGGGGGTCCTTGGGGCGGGTCTTGGACTCGGGCGGGCAGTCGTACGCACGGGGGGCGTACGAACCCGGGCCTCCCAACAGCACCGCGCCGTCCAGCACGCCCACCCGGTTCTCCGCCAGCGTGCAGACGAGCTGTGACAGGGACTGGGGCTCCAGGTCCTCCGGCTGACGGCTCAGGCGGAGCGTCGCGCCGGGGTCGCCGGAGCGCGCCGGGCCGAGCGTCATCGGCTTCGGGACGTGCGTGGAGAAGCCCGCCTCCTGCTCCGCGTCCGACGGCTCCCGCTGCAACTCCGCCAGCACCGCCCGCGCCACCTGGAGCGTCCCGCGGGCCGGCTCCTTGGAGCTCGCCGCCGGGACGTCCGCCGTGCGGTCGACCGCCACAAGTTGGGAGCCGCACACCAGGTAGATCCGTACCGGGAGCGCCTGCGGATGGACCTGGCCCGTGGCGTCCCCGCGCACCTCGCACGGCACCCGCGACGGCGCCGGGCCGCCGTCGACCGGCACCTGGGTGGGGCGGATGCCGCAGCCCGTGAGCGTCAGCGCGCCCACCAGCAGTGCGCACCAGGCGTACGCCAGTCTGCCGCGGCCGACCCCGTCGCCGGACCCGTCGCCGACTGCTCGCGTCACCGCACGCCTTCCTCTCCGGGCTCCGGGTCCTGCCCGCCGGTCTCGGGGTTCGGAGCGTCGGGCCGCGGAAGCCGCAGCACGAACACCGCGCCGTCGCCGTCCGGCGAGTTCGCGGCCGTGATGGTGCCGCCGTGGATGTGCGCGTTCTCCACCGCGATGGAGAGCCCGAGCCCGCTGCCCTCGGACCGCGGCCGGGACGCGCTCGCCTT
The DNA here is from genome assembly GCF_040643215.1 of Streptomyces sp. NPDC047315. Lineage (NCBI taxonomy): Bacteria > Bacillati > Actinomycetota > Actinomycetes > Kitasatosporales > Streptomycetaceae > Streptomyces > Streptomyces sp. NPDC047315. Next base: position 109,705 of record NZ_JBEYTZ010000017.1, read on the forward strand.
GTAGAAGCGGTCGAAGACGTGCGGAAGCACGTCCTCGGGGATGCCGGGACCGTGGTCGCGCACCTCGATCACCAGCTCGCCGCCGGTGTTCTCGCGCGAGGTCGCCCCCGTCTTCGGGTCCACCGCGCGCACCGACACCCGCACCGGGGAGCCGCCGTGCTTGAGCGCGTTCCCGATCAGGTTCGCCAGGATGACGTCGAGGCGGCGCGGATCGAGCCGCGCCATGATGCCGCGCTCCGCGTCCAGCTCCACCGCGTCCAGCCACGCCCGTGCGTCGATGCACGCCGTGACCTGGTCGGCGACGTCCACCGTGTCCAGGACGACCTTCGCGGTGCCCGCGTCGAAGCGGGTCACCTCCATCAGGTTCTCCACCAGGTCGCCCAGCCGCCGGGTCTCGCTCACCACCAGGTTCACCGCGGGCGCGATCATCGGGTCGAGGTTGTCGACCTCGTCCTCCAACACCTCCGTGACCGCGGTCAGCGCGGTCAGCGGAGTGCGCAGCTCGTGGGACATGTCCGCGACGAAGCGCCGGCTCGACTCCTCCCGCGCGCTCATGTCCGCGACCTGCTTCTCCAATGACTCCGCGGTCTTGTTGAAGGTGCGGGCCAGCTCCGCGAGTTCGTCCGTGCCCGAGACCCGCAACCGGGTGTCGAGCTGGCCCTCGCCGAGCCTGCGGGCCGCGTCGCCGAGGCGTCGCACCGGCTTGAGCACCGTCGTCGCCGCGGCCTGCGCCAACAGCGCCGAGCCGGCCAGCGCCAGCGCGGTCGCGATCCCCAGCGACCAGGCCAGGGTGTTGAGGTCCTTGCTCTCCTGGTCGAGCGACTTGAACAGGAAGCCCGTCGGACCACCGTTGACGATCTTGGTGCCGCCCACGAGGTACGGCTTGCCGTCGCGCTCGATCCGCTGCCAGTACAGGTGGTACGGGGCGGAGTTGCCCGCGCCCGTCTCCTGCCGCTTGCCCACCTGGTCGCGCAGCCGCTGCGGCACGTCGTCGTAGGTGAACTCGTCCGGGTCGGACGCCCCGGCCACCGGCTTGCCCTTGGCGCGCTCGCCGATCAGGAGGACGTTGTACCCGGCCTTGCCGTGGCTCATCTGCTCGGCCGCGGCCTGCAGCTCCTCCTGCGTCGCGTTCAGCGGCAGCGTCGCGGCCTGGCCCTGCATCTGCCCGCGGAAGTCGTCGATCGCCGAGTCCTGCGTACGGGTCAGCACCGCTTCGCGGTTGAGCCAGTACGCGATGCCGGACGCCGAGACGGCGGCGGTCAGCGCGACCACGGCGAAGACGACCACGAGCCGCAGTCGCAGACTCGTCCAGCGCAGCCCGGTGCGTATGAAACGTCGTGCGGTACGGCTCACCGAACGGCACCCGTGGAGGTGCTGCCCGGCAGGGGGAGCCGTCGGAAGAACGGTCGGATCACTGAGGGACGTCCAGTCGGTAGCCCACGCCCCGGACGGTGCGGATCAGCGTCGGGGAGGACGGCACGTCCTCCACCTTCGCCCGCAGCCGCTGCACGCAGGCGTCCACCAGCCGGGAGTCCCCGAGGTAGTCGTGTTCCCACACCAGCCGCAGCAACTGCTGCCGGGACAGGGCCTGTCCCGGTCGGCGGCTCAGTTCCAACAGGAGTCTCAGCTCGGTCGGCGTGAGCTGGAGGTCGTCACCGTTCTTGGTGACCGTCATCGCGGAGCGGTCGATCACCAACGAGCCGAAGGTGGCGGAGTCCGTGGACTCCCGCTCGCCGCGGCGCAGCACCGCGCGGATGCGGGCGTCCAGGACCCGGCCCTGGACGGGTTTGACCACGTAGTCGTCGGCACCGGACTCCAACCCCACGACGACGTCGATGTCGTCGCTGCGGGCGGTCAGCAAGATGATCGGCAACTGGTCGGTTCGGCGGATGCGACGGCACACTTCGAAGCCGTCGATCCCGGGCAGCATGACATCCAGCACGATCAGATCCGGCCGCTGCTCGCGCAGCAGTTTCAGGCCGTCCTCGCCCGTCGCCGCGGTGGCCACACGGTGGCCCTGGCGCGTCAGGGAGAGTTCGAGGGCCGTGCGGATGGCGTCGTCGTCCTCGATCAGCAACAGGAAAGGCACGGGGGTCATTCTGGCCCATGGGCGTCCCGGAGTTCGACCGGTGCACCGGTCGCTTCCCGCGGGGGCCCTGTGACAGGTCTGTGACAGTCGGCGGACACCTCGATGAAATCGCCTCGGCAAGCTTGTGCACATCGCCGACGGCCGGGACGGAGAAGGCGAAACGATCCACACACCACTCGACGGGGGGCGCGAGATGACCGCGATGCACAGCACCACCTCAACCGCTGTTGTCACGCGTCTCCACGACATGACCCGGGCCGCGGACCGCGCAGGCGTCGCCACCGGCCGGGGCTGCGCCCGCAGCACCTGCCGTCAGCACAAGACGTCGTCGTTCATGACGGTCGTCGAGACGAACGGCGCGGCGGCGGCGGTCGAGTCGGTGGTCGAGTCGGTGGAGCCGGCCGCCGCGACGGGGCCGGCGGTGAGCGCGCCGTCGCTCACGGAGGCGGAGTTCACCGCGTACGTCCGGGAGCGCCGCTCCTCGCTGTACGCGACGGCCTACCACCTCACCGGCGACCGCTACGAGGCCGAGGACCTGCTGCAGAGCGCGCTCTTCTCCACGTACCGCGCCTGGGAGCGGATCAGCGACAAGGCAGCCGTGGGGGGCTACCTCCGTCGCACCATGACCAATCTGCACATCAGCGCCTGGCGCCGGCGCAAGCTCAACGAGTACCCGACGGAGGAGCTGCCGGAGACGGCGAGCGACACCGACGCGATGCGGGGGACCGAGCTGCGTGCCGTGCTGTGGCAGGCGCTCGCCCGGCTTCCCGAGCTCCAGCGCACGATGCTGGTCCTCCGTTACTACGAGGGCCGCACCGACCCGGAGATCGCGGACATCCTGGACATCAGCGTCGGCACGGTGAAGTCCAGCATCTGGCGCTCGCTGCGCCGGATGCGGGAGGACGAGGCCCTGAGCTTCGGCCGCGACATGGAGGAGTCCTTCGGCGAGCTGGTGGCCTGAAGGCGACGGGGGAAACCACGGGGGAGCACGAGGGGGGAGACCACGGGGGACACACGGGGGAAGAACGGGGGATCAGGGCGCCTCGCTTCGGGGGAAGCGGTGCGTTCGACCGGGGGACACGGGGTCGGGGGGATCCCGTGGACACCTCAGCACGGGGGAACAGGGTTCGTGGGGGACCCTTCGAGCGGGGCTGGACGGGCCGGGGGGTCTTGTCCGGCCCCGCTCCTTTCTGTTCCCGCTCCTCATCTGTTCCCCCGCTCCTTCTGAGTTCGCGTTCTCTTGGCGTTGCCTCTGTTCGTGCGGGGAGCGGCCCCCTGTACAGGTCGCTACGCGCGTAGATATGCTCTCGTGGTGACCATGCCCCGCATCACCTCAGCCCTCGCCGACGTGACCGCGTCCGACCAGGCCCTTCGCCGGTTCCTCCATGGGCTGCCCGGCGTCGACCCCGTCGGGCTCGAAGCACGTGCCGCCGCCCTCGGGACCCGGTCGATCAAGACCACGGCCAAGGCGTACGCCATCGACCTCGCCGTCTCGATGATCGACCTCACCACCCTGGAGGGCGCGGACACCCCCGGCAAGGTCCGGGCCCTCGCCACCAAGGCCGTGCGGCCCGACCCCACCGACCGGACCGTGCCGACGACCGCCGCCGTCTGCGTCTATCCGGACATGGTCGCCACCGCGAAGGAGGCGCTGGGCGGCGCCGACGTCAAGGTGGCGTCCGTCGCCACCGCCTTCCCCGCGGGCCGCGCCGCCCTCGGCGTGAAGCTCGCGGACACCCGGGACGCGGTCGCCGCCGGGGCCGACGAGATCGACATGGTCATCGACCGCGGCGCCTTCCTCGCCGGCCGCTACCTGAAGGTGTTCGAGGAGATCGTCGCCGTCAAGGAGGCCGCGGGCCCGGCCCGGCTGAAGGTCATCTTCGAGACCGGCGAGCTGTCCACGTACGACAACATCCGCCGCGCCTCCTGGCTCGGCATGCTCGCCGGCGCGGACTTCATCAAGACCTCGACCGGGAAGGTCGCGGTCAACGCCACCCCGGCGAACACCCTGCTGATGCTGGAGGCCGTGCGCGACTTCCGGGTGCAGACCGGCGTGCAGGTGGGGGTGAAGCCCGCGGGCGGCATCCGCACCAGCAAGGACGCGTTGAAGTTCCTCGTGCTGGTGAACGAGACCGCCGGCCCGGACTGGCTGGACCCGCACTGGTTCCGCTTCGGCGCCTCCAGCCTGCTCAACGACCTGCTGATGCAGCGCCAGAAGCTGGCGACCGGCCGCTACTCCGGCCCCGACTACGTAACGGTGGACTGAGCACGATGACGAATCCATTTGAGTACGCCCCCGCGCCCGAGTCGCGCGCGGTCGTCGACATCGCGCCCTCGTACGGCCTCTTCATCGACGGAGAGTTCACCGACGGCTCCGGCGAGGAGCGCCACAAGACCCTCGCGCCCGCGACGGAGGAGGTCCTCGCGGAGTACGTGCAGGCGACCGAGGCCGACGTGGACCGCGCGGTGCGCGCCGCCGGCAAGGCGTTCGAGAAGTGGTCGGCGCTGCCCGGCGCCGAGCGCGCCAAGTACCTGTTCCGGATCGCCCGGATCATCCAGGAGCGCAGCCGCGAGCTGGCCGTCCTGGAGACCCTGGACAACGGCAAGCCGATCCGGGAGACCCGGGACGTGGACCTGCCGCTGGTCGCCGCGCACTTCTTCTACTACGCCGGCTGGGCCGACAAGTTGGACCACGCGGGCTTCGGCCCGGACCCGAAGCCGCTGGGCGTCGCCGGGCAGGTCATCCCGTGGAACTTCCCGCTGCTGATGCTGGCGTGGAAGATCGCCCCCGCGCTCGCCACCGGCAACACCGTCGTGCTGAAGCCGGCCGAGACGACCCCGCTGTCCGCGCTGTTCTTCGCCGACATCTGCCGGCAGGCCGGGCTGCCGAAGGGCGTCGTCAACATCGTCACCGGCGACGGCCGCACCGGTGCCGCGCTGGTCGCCCACCCGGACGTGGCCAAGGTCGCCTTCACCGGCTCCACCGCCGTCGGCAAGGCGATCGCCCGCCAGGTCGCCGGCAGCACCAAGAAGCTCACCCTGGAGCTGGGCGGCAAGGGCGCGAACATCGTCTTCGACGACGCCCCGATCGACCAGGCCGTGGAAGGCATCGTCAGCGGCATCTTCTTCAACCAGGGCCAGGTCTGCTGCGCCGGCTCGCGCCTGCTGGTCCAGGAGTCGATCCAGGACGAGGTGCTGGACGCGCTCAAGCGCCGGCTCGCCACCCTTCGCCTGGGCGACCCGCTCGACAAGAACACCGACATCGGCGCCATCAACTCGGCCGAGCAGCTCGCCCGGATCACCGCGCTCGCCGAGACCGGCGAGGCGGAGGGCGCGGAGCGCTGGAGCGCCCCGTGCGAGCTGCCGTCCAACGGATACTGGTTCGCCCCCACCCTGTTCACCGGCGTCACCCAGGCGCACACCGTGGCCCGTGACGAGATCTTCGGCCCCGTGCTGTCGGTGCTCACCTTCCGCACCCCGGACGAGGCCGTCGCCAAGGCCAACAACAGCCAGTACGGACTCTCCGCCGGCATCTGGACGGAGAAGGGCTCCCGCATCCTCGCGGTCGCGAACAAGCTCCGCGCCGGCGTCGTCTGGGCCAACACCTTCAACAAGTTCGACCCGACCTCGCCCTTCGGCGGCTACAAGGAGTCGGGCTTCGGCCGCGAGGGCGGTCGCCACGGCCTGGAGGCTTACCTCGATGTCTGAGACCCGACTGAGCGTGTTCAAGACCTACAAGCTGTACGTGGGGGGCAAGTTCCCCCGCTCCGAGAGCGGCCGGGTGTACGAGGTGACCGACTCCAAGTCCGGCGCGTGGCTGGCGAACGCGCCGCTCTCCTCCCGCAAGGACGCCCGGGACGCCGTCGTCGCGGCCCGCAAGGCGTTCGGCGGCTGGTCCGGCGCGACCGCGTACAACCGTGGACAGGTCCTGTACCGCGTCGCGGAGATGCTGGAGGGCCGGCGCGAGCAGTTCGTGCGCGAGGTCGCCGCGGCGGAGGGGCTGTCGAAGTCGAAGGCGGCGGCCGTCGTGGACGCGAGCGTCGACCGCTGGGTCTGGTACGCCGGCTGGACCGACAAGATCGCGCAGGTGGTGGGCGGTGCGAACCCGGTCGCCGGCCCGTACTTCAACCTCTCCACGCCCGAGCCCACCGGGGTCGTCGCAGTCCTCGCCCCCCAGGAGTCCTCCTTCCTGGGCCTGGTGTCGGTGCTCGCCCCGGTGATCGCCACCGGCAACACCGCCGTGCTGGTCGCCAGCGAGCGGGCCCCGCTGCCGGCGCTCTCGCTCGGCGAGGTGCTGGCCACCTCCGACGTCCCGGGCGGGGTGGTGAACGTGCTCTCCGGCCGTACGGCAGAGCTCGCGCCGCCGCTCGCCGCGCACCAGGACGTGAACGCGATCGACCTGGCCGGCGCGGACGGGGCGCTGGCGAAGGAGTTGGAGATCGCGGCGGCGGACAACATGAAGCGGGTGCTGCGGCCGGCGCCGGTGGACTTCGCCGCGGACCCGGGCACCGGCCGGCTGACCGCGTTCCTGGAGACGAAGACGGTGTGGCACCCCACGGGCGCGCTGGGCGCCGCGGGTTCGTCGTACTGACGCAACGAAACGGGAGAGGGCCCTCCGGCAGGCGACCGGAGGGCCCTCTCCCGTCCCGACTTCAGCGGCCCTGCGGCGGCCCTACAGCGGCAGGGTCTGCACCACGCCGCCGACGACCGGCAGGTCCTTCAGCGCGCCGCCGTCGGACAGCGGGCCCGTCACCAGGTCCGTACCCACCGGCTTGAAGTCCGCGACCTGGGTGCCGACGCCGTTCGCCAGCGGGTCGACGCCCGTCTGCGCCAGCGGGTTGATCTGGTGTTCCTTGAGGTAGCCGAGGCCGCTCACCGAGTTCGTCAGCGCGTCGGTCACGCCGGCGCCCGGCCCCGACAGGGCGCTGCCCAGCACGTCGAGGCCGCCGAGTTCGCCCACGGGCAGGGCGACGGGGGCCGCCTGCGCCGCCGTCTGGCCCGCGCCGAGGGCGGCGGCCACCGCGGCGACGGTCAGCCCGGCGCCCAGGGCGAACCGTCGGGGGGTGGAGGGGGTCTGCGAGGTCATGGCTGCCTGCCTACCAATCTGTGCCTGAGGGTAATGGATCGGACACATAGGGTATTTGAGGCGATGATCCCGGATCCACCTCATCCCCGGTGGGTCCCCTCCACGGGGCAATGCCTCACACTGGTGTTCCGTGACTGCGATCCCCGCCCAACCCTCCCCGGCCACGCGCGTGCTGCTGCTCGCCGGCCCCTCCGGCTCCGGGAAGTCGTCGCTGGCCGCGCGCACGGGACTGCCGGTGCTGCGCCTCGACGACTTCTACAAGGAGGCCGGCGACCCGACCCTGCCGCTCGTCCCGGACAGCGCCGACATCGACTGGGACTCCCCGAAGTCGTGGGACGCGGACGCGGCCGTGGCGGCGATCGAGGAGCTGTGCCGCACCGGACGCACGCACGTCCCGGTGTACGACATCGCGACCAGCGCCCGGGTCGGCCGGGACGCGCTCGCGATCGACCGCACGCCCCTGTTCGTCGCCGAGGGGATCTTCGCCGCCGACATCGTCGTCCGCTGCCAGCAGATGGGCGTCCTCGCCGACGCGATCTGCCTGCGCGGACGCCCCGCCACCACCTTCCGCCGCCGGCTGCTGCGCGATCTGCGCGAGGGCCGCAAGTCCGTGCCGTTCCTGCTGCGCCGAGGCTGGCGCCTGATGCGCGCCGAACGCGGCATCGTCAACCGGCAGGCACTGCTCGGGGCGCACCCCTGCGGCAAGCAAGAAGCGCTGGGGCGGGTGGCCGCGGCGGCGGCGGGCCGGCATCGGCCCGCGGTGCCGGCCGCGGTCGCGCCCACGGCGCCGCCCGCGAGCGCGCCCGTTTCCGGGCGTACGGCAGAATCGGACGCATGAGCAAGCCTGAGTCGCCCGCAGAGCCCACCTACGCCGACCGCGCGTACCGGTCGACCTCGGGAATGGTGGGCGGTGCGCTGCTGCTGGCGCTGATTGCCTGGCTCGGCGGGGACGCGGTCCTCCGCGGCGACGGGCTCACCCCGCTGTACGCCATCGCCGGCGCCCTCCTCGCCGCGCCGCTGGTCATCGCGTTCACCCTGCGGCCCGCGGTGTTCGCCAACGAGGACCGGGTCCGGATCCGCAACCCGTTCCGGACGATCACCCTGCCCTGGGGCGCGGTCGGCACGATCCGGGCCGCCTACTCCACCGAGGTCGTCGCCAAGGACGGCACGAAGTTCCCGATGTGGGCGATCCCGGTCTCCCTGCGCCAGCGCAAGCGCGCCAGCCGCCAGGAGATGAAGCGCGAACGCGACCAGGGCAAGGGGCGCGAGACGGAGCTGCGGCCGGTGCAGCGGGCGCAGGCGGACGAGGCGATCGGCGAGCTGCGCGAGCTGTTCGAGCGGCACGGCGCTGAGCAGGGCGGACAGGGCGGTCAGGCCGAGGTCTCGGTCCGCTGGTCGTACGAGGTCCTCGCACCGACGCTCGCGGGCGCGCTGGTGCTGGTCGTCCTCTCCGTGGTGCGCTGACCGCGGTACGCCTCACGGGGGCCCCGGCCAGACCAGGAGCATGTGGGCGCCCAGCCAGGCCGACAGCAGCGTGGCCCCCGTCAACACCACCGCGACCGTCAGCCGACGGCGGGCCCTGGCCAGCGCCAGGGCGAGCGGCAGCAGCAGCGGGAAGCCGGGCAGCAGGAAGCGGGCCCGCGGGAAGTACACCCCCGCACTCCCCAGCACCACCAGCAACAGGACGCCCGTGAACACCAGTAGCGGCAGCGGCTGCCGCTCCGCCAGGCACAGCACGTACAGCACCACGCCCAGCACCAGGCACGCGGAGACCGCGAGCACGAACAGCTGCGGGCGCGGCTCGTAGAACAGCTGCTGACGCAGCTCCAGCACGGTCGCCCGGCCGCCGTCCCACTCGTTCTTCCACAGCCGCTGTACGGCGAAGTAGCCGTCGACGCGACCGACGCGCGCCCCCACCCACCCCACGAACCCCAGCCACCCCAGGGGCGCGAGGACGGCGGCGACGAGTGCGGCGGGGCGGGGGCCGCCGTGGCGGCGCCGACAGGACAACAGGGCCGCCAGCGTCACCGCGGCGGCCAGCGCCACACCCGTGGGGCGGGTGAGCCCGGCGAGACAGGCGAGGCCGCCCGCCGCCAGCCAGCGGCCGGTGAGGACCGCGTACAGCGACCACGCGGTCAGCGCGGTGAACAGGGACTCCGTGTACCCCATCCACTGCACGACCCCGACCGGGAACGCGCCCCACAGGATCGCCAGCAGGGTGCCCGTGCGCCGGCCGTGGAGGCGCTCCCCGACGGCGTAGACGCCCCAGGCGGCGATCAACGAGCAGACGACGGAGAGCACGAGGCCGACGGAGGCGCGGGAGCCGGGGGTGACGGCGGCGAACGCCCTCACCAGGAGGGGGTAGAGGGGGAAGAAGGCGAGGTTGTTGGTGTTGACGCGGGTGCCGAGCTCGTCGGTGTAGCCGTGCTCGGCGATGCCGAGGTACCAGGAGGAGTCCCAGGAGGTGGCGAGCTGGGGCCACACCCCGTGCCCCTTGGCGTGCGCCAGCCGGGCGAGCAGCGCGAGCCCGACCAGCCGCACCGCCAGATACCCGAGGAGCGCGGGCCCCGCGGCCCGCAGCGAACGCAGCACCCGGTGCCGGCCGCCGGGGCTGCCGCTCCGCCGGCGGAACGGCAGCCCCGCCGGCCGGCGGGACGCGGGGACGTACGCACGAACGGTCGCTGCGGGGGACAACGGCGGCTGCTCCTGGTGGCTCGGCGCGCGCGGGGGTGTGCGCTTGCGGGCCACGATCGCCCGCGGGGAGGGGGTGGTGGGGCGGGGCGTCGCCACGACGTACAGGAATCACCCGCGCGGTGCAGTGCGGGTGATTCCTGTCCGATACGTGTTCGCACCCCGTCCCGGGTCCACCCGGTGCGCGTGCACCACGCGGTGTGCCGAGGCTCGCAGCCGTGCGGGGGGCGCCTTCCAAAGGGCGGGCGCGCGTGCGGGCGCTGTGCGCCGCTGCCCGCCATGGTGGGCGCCGCCCCTCCTCGCGGCAGACTCAGCCGACCGGCGGGGCCGGCGGTGCGACCGCCTCACGCAGTTCGGCGGCGGTCTGGGCGACGAGCTCGGAGAGGGTCGCGTCCGGGTCTGCCAGCCAGCGGGACGTGGCGCGCCGGGAGACCGCTATCGCCACGTCGATGATGAAGCGTGCTTTGCCGGGTTCGACGCCGCGGTGCTCAAGCGCCCGTGTCAGCGCGTCGGCGATGTCGGCGAGCTTGATCAGATCGCGCTCGGCCAGTGCCGGGCTGGCGGCGATCACCCTGACGCGGCGCAGCAGGAACTCGCGCGGGCGGAAGATCTCGTCGGCGGTCCCCAGCGCGGTCAGCAGCGCATCGATCGGCGTGAGGCCCGGGTCGGCCGCCTCGACCTGGGCGACGAGGTGGGCCTGGAGCTCGTCACCGGCGAAGAGGACTTCCCGCTTGTCGGGGAAATAGCGGTAGAACGAGCGCTCGGTCAGGCCGGCGGTGCGTGCGATCTGTGCGACCGAGGTGCGCTCGAACCCCTGCGCTTCGAACAGCTCCAGTGCAGCGCGCTTGAGCCGGCCCTGTGCGTCTGACTCCCATCTCGGCATGCCCACCAGGGTATGACAGCAGAGGCTGTCGTCGCGGCGTTAAGGTTGATGACAACAGATGCTGTCATCAATGGAGGTCGTCATGAAGGCTCTTCAGTTCGACCGGTTCGGCTCCCCGGACGTGATCGTGCTTCGTGAGGTCCCGAAGCCGGAGCCGGGACCCGGCCAGATCCGGATCGCCGTACGGGCGTGCGGGCTGACGCCGGGTGACTGGGCGGTGGTCGACGGCCTGCTCGCCGACAGGTTGCCGCCGCTGCCGCGCGGGCTCGGCGTTGAGGTCGCGGGCACCGTCGACGCGCTCGGTGAGGGCGTCATCGGTGTCGAAGTCGGCGACCGCGTGTTCGGCCCGGCGGTCTTCGACGGCCCGACAGCCGGGGCCGCCGAGTACGCGCTGATGGCGGTCTGGGCGCGCATTCCCGTGGGCGTCACCGCCGAGCAGGCCGCCGCGCTGCCGATGGCGGCCGAGACGGCATGGCACGCGCTCGACGACCTCGGCGTCCAGCCGGGTGAGCTACTGCTCGTTCATGGCGCGGGCTCCACCGTGGGAGAGGCGGCGGTGCGCTTCGCGCTGCACCGGGGTGTCCAGGTGATCGCCACCGCCGGGCCGACGCGGGCCGCAGCCCTGGAAGAGGTCGGTGCCCGGGTGACCCGCTACGGCGACGGCATGGCCGAACGCGTCGCTGCATTGGCCGGCGGCCGAGTCGACCGCGCCCTGGACGCGGCCCCGACCGGTGGCCGGATCGACCGCGCCCACCAGGCCAGCCCGGGCGGCGGCTCGCTGCCGTCGCTGATCGAGCTGACCGGGGACCCCGACCGCGTCCTCACCGTCTCGGACTTCGCCGCCGCGGCCGAGCTGGGGACCCGGATCACTCAGATAGAGATGCGCTACGACCGGATGGGCGAGTTCGCCCGGCTGGCCGGCGAAGGCGTTCTCGTCGTTTCGGTCGCCCGCACCTACCCGCTCGATCAGATCCAGGAGGCGGCCAAGCTCAGCCAGTCCCGTCGGCCCGGCGGCAAGCTCATGCTCGTCCTGTGACCGGGTGACTGGACTGGTCACAGTCCGCGCCCCGCCGAGTCCCGTTCTCTGGCTCGGTGGGGCGCCCCCGTTGGTCCCAAACCCCGGCCGGCTACAGCCCGGCAGACGTGGCGAGGTCGGACTTGAGCGACTGGAGCAGTTCCTCCGCCCGGGCCCGGGCCGACGGCAGCGCGTCCCGGTCCGCGACCGGGACCACGACCTCCAGGTAGCACTTCAGCTTCGGCTCCGTACCGCTGGGGCGGACGATCACCCGCGCCCGGTACGCACCGTCCAGGTGATACCGCAGGCCGTCCGTCGGCGGCAGATCGCCCGCGCCCTGCGCCAGGTCCTCCGTGGAGACGACCCGCAGCCCGGCAAGCTCCGCCGGCGGCGCACCCCGCAGGCGTGCCATCGCGGCGGTGATCACGCCCAGGTCCGACACCCGCACCGAGAGCTGGTCCGTCGCGTGCAGGCCGTGCTCGACCGCGAGGTCGTCCAGCAGGTCGCAGAGCGTGCGGCCCTCCTCCTTCAGCACCGAGGCCAGCTCCGTGATCAGCAGCGCCGCCGTGATGCCGTCCTTGTCGCGGACGCCGTCGGGGTCCACGCAGTAGCCGAGGGCCTCCTCGTAGCCGTACCGCAGCCCCTCCGCGCGGGCGATCCACTTGAAGCCGGTCAGGGTCTCCTCGTACCGCAGGCCCGCGGCCTCCGCGATCCGGCCGAGGAGCGAGGAGGAGACGATCGACTCGGCGAAGGTGCCGCGCGCGCCCGAGCGGACGAGGTGCGCGGCGAGCAGCGCGCCCACCTCGTCGCCGCGCAGCATGCGCCAGTCGCCCTCGTGGGGCACGGCGACGGCGCAGCGGTCCGCGTCCGGGTCGTTCGCGATGACCAGGTCGGGGCCGACGCGGCGGGCCGTGGCGAACGCCAGGTCCATCGCGCCCGGCTCCTCCGGGTTCGGGAACGCGACCGTCGGGAACGCCGGGTCCGGGTCGGCCTGTTCGGCCACCGGCACCGGCGCGGGGAAGCCCGCCCGGGCGAAGGCCGCCTCCAGCACCGGGCCGCCCACGCCGTGCAGCGCGGTGTGGACGGTGGTGGCGGTGCGCGGCGTACCGGCGGTGAGGACCGCGTCGGTGCGCTCCAGGTACGCCGTCAGCACCTCGTCGCCCAGCACCTGCCAGCCGGACTCGGCGCGGGAGACGTCCGCGAGGCTCGCGACCGCGTCGATCTCCGCGGCGATCCCGGTGTCCGCGGGCGGCACGATCTGCGAACCGTCGCCCAGGTACACCTTGTAGCCGTTGTCGCGCGGCGGGTTGTGCGAGGCGGTGACCTCCACGCCGGCGACGGCGCCCAGGTGCCTTATGGCGAAGGCGAGCACGGGGGTCGGCAGCGGGCGCGGCAGCACCGCGGCCCGCAGCCCCGCGCCCACCATCACCGCGGCGGTGTCGCGCGCGAAGTCGGCGGACTTGTAGCGCGCGTCGTACCCGATGACGACGAGGCCGTCGCCCTGCCCCTCGGCCTTGAGGTACGCGGCGAGCCCGGCGGCGGCGCGGATCACCACCGCGCGGTTCATCCGCATGGGCCCGGCGCCCAACTCGCCGCGGAGCCCGGCGGTGCCGAACTGGAGCGTGCCGGCGAAGCGGGCGGCCAACTCGGTGGTGTCACCGCCGGCCCGCGCCGTCTCGATGAGTTCCGCCAACTCCGTACGGGTGTCGGGGTCGGGGTCCTCGGCGAGCCAGGTCCCGGCCCGCTCCATGAGGTCCTGCTGCACGTCCGTCCGCCTCTCGTCGTTCCTCGCGTACGCCTTCGAGCCCGGGTCAGATCCGGGACAGGACCCGGGTCAGCAGTTCGCCCATGCGGGCTGCGGAGTCACGGCCGGCCTGGAGGACCTCTTCGTGGTTCAGCGGCTCGCCCGACAGGCCGGCGGCGAGGTTGGTGACGAGCGAGATGCCCAGCACCTCGGCGCCGGCCTCGCGCGCCGCGATGGCCTCCAGCACGGTGGACATGCCCACCAGGTGGCCGCCGATCGTCCGGACCATGTTGATCTCGGCCGGCGTCTCGTAGTGCGGACCGGTGAACTGGACGTACACGCCCTCCTCCAGGGAGGGGTCGACCTCCTTGCACAGGGCGCGCAGCCGCGGCGAGTACAGGTCGGTGAGGTCGACGAAGTTGGCGCCGACGATGGGGGAGGTGGCGGTGAGGTTGATGTGGTCGCTGATGAGGACCGGCTGGCCGGGGCGCATGCCCTCGCGCAGACCGCCGCAGCCGTTCGTCAGGATCACCGTCTTGCAGCCGGCGGCGACCGCGGTGCGCACGCCGTGGGCGACCGCGGCGACGCCCCGGCCCTCGTAGTAGTGCGTACGGCCCAGGAAGACCAGGGCCCGCTTGTCGCCGATGCGGTACGAGCGGATCCGGCCGCCGTGGCCGGCGACCGCGGGCGGCGGGAAGCCCGGCACCTCGGTGACCGGGAACTCGGACTCGGGCGCCCCCAGCGCGTCGACGGCCGGTGCCCAGCCGGAGCCCATCACGAGGGCCACGTCGTGGGTCTCGGCGCCGGTCAGCTCCCGCAGGCTCGCGGCGGCGGCGTCGGCCGCAGCATAGGGGTCGGCAGCAGCGCCGTTGAGGTCCGGATTCACATGTGCGTTCACGCGAACGAGGGTAGCCGCAGATTCCCTACGCGCGTAGATGAAGAAGCCGCGGACGCGCGGATCGTTGCCTTGTCGTTTCCGACGAACGCGCCCGGGGGCAGGCGCACACGGGCGTCAGCAGGGGCGCTTGCGCAGTTCCATCACGTAGTCGTGCGGCGCGCCGGCGGACTCGGCGGCGTCGGCCATCTCGCCCAGGTAGCGGGCCGACGGCAGCCCGCCCTCGTAGCCGTTCAGGACGTAGGTCCAGGCCGGCTCCTCGCCGTCCAGGGTGTGGACGCGGACCCGCATCCGCCGGTAGATGTCGAGGCCGACGCCCTCCCAACGGTCCATGGAGTCCTCGTCCATCGGAGCGATGTCGTAGAGGGCGACGAAGACCTGGGAGCGCGGCGCCTCCACGATCGTGGCCAGTGCTCCCTCCCAGCCCAGCTGCTCGCCGCCGAAGGTCAGCCGCCAGCCGTTCAGCCAGCCCGTGCCGCGCAGCGGGGAGTGCGGTGCGCGGCGGGACATCAGCCGCGCGTCGAGGTTGCCGGCGTACGCGGCGTAGAGCGACATGGGATCGAGGGTACGGGAGGGGCGCGGGTGGTTGCCTTGTCCGCTGTGTTTCCCGGCGTTCCGCGGTGGTCTGCAACGTTCTGTACTGCGGGAGAACGCCGGGTCGGCCCGGGGCGGCGGGGAATGCCGGCCCGGGCGCGGGGCAGGTTGATGCGTGCGGGACAATGGGGTACGTACTCCAGTCCGGCGGGACGCACGACGGGGCCCGCACGGCAGGCACCCGCACACCCACCCGGACCGAACGAGAGCGCGAGGCGTAACCCCAGTGACCCGGATCGTGATCATCGGCGGCGGACCCGGCGGATACGAGGCGGCCCTGGTGGGCGCCCAACTCGGCGCGGAGGTGACCGTCGTCGACTGCGACGGCCTCGGCGGCGCGTCCGTGCTGACCGACTGCGTCCCCTCGAAGACCCTGATCGCCACCGCCGAGGTGATGACCACCTTCGACTCCTCCTACGAAGAGCTCGGCATCATCGTCGCGGACGACACCCCGCCGCTGGAGCAGTCGGCCCGGGTCGTCGGCGTCGACCTCGGCAAGGTGAACCGACGGGTGAAGCGGCTGGCGCTCGCCCAGTCCCACGACATCACCGCGTCCGTGACCCGGGCCGGCGCCCGGGTGGTGCGCGGACGCGGCCGGCTGGAGGGCCAGCAGGCCGCGGACGGCTCGCGCACGGTCGTGGTCACCGCGGCCGACGGCACCGAGGAGCGGCTGACCGCGGACGCCGTCCTGATCGCCACCGGCGGCCACCCGCGCGAGATCCCCGACGCGCTCCCCGACGGCGAGCGCATCTTGAACTGGACCCAGGTCTACGACCTCGACGAGCTCCCCGAAGAGCTGATCGTGGTGGGCTCCGGCGTCACCGGCGCCGAGTTCGCCGGCGCGTACCAGGCGCTGGGATCCCGGGTCACCCTGGTCTCCTCGCGCGACCGCGTGCTGCCCGGCGAGGACCCGGACGCGGCGGCCGTGCTGGAGGACGTCTTCCGCCGCCGCGGGATGAACGTCATGGCCCGCTCCCGCGCCGAGTCCGCCAAGCGGGTCGGGGACCGGGTGGAGGTCACCCTCGCCGACGGCCGGGTGATCTCCGGCTCGCACTGCCTGATGGCGGTCGGCGCCATCCCCAACTCCGCCGGGATGGGCCTGGAGGAGGCGGGCGTGCGCCTGAAGGACTCCGGCCACATCTGGACGGACAAGGTCTCGCGCACCAGCGCTCCGGGCGTGTACGCGGCCGGTGACGTCACCGGGGTGTTCGCGCTGGCGTCGGTGGCGGCGATGCAGGGCCGCATCGCGATGTACCACTTCCTCGGCGACGCCGTGCAGCCGCTGAACCTGAAGACCGTCTCGTCGAACGTCTTCACGGACCCGGAGATCGCCACCGTCGGCTACACGCAGGCGGACGTGGACTCGGGGCTGATCGACGCCCGGGTGGTCAAGCTGCCGCTGCTGCGGAACGCGCGGGCGAAGATGCAGGGCATCCGGGACGGCTTCGTCAAGATCTTCTGCCGGCCGGGCACCGGGATCGTGGTCGGCGGCTGCGTGGTGGCGCCGCGGGCGAGCGAGCTGATCCACCCCATTTCGCTCGCGGTCGACAACAACCTGACCGTGGAACAGATCGCGAACGCGTTCACCGTGTACCCGTCCCTGTCGGGGTCGATCGCGGAGGTCGCGCGCCAGCTCCAGACGCGGAAGGCGACCGGCGAGGGCTGAGAGCCCGTCCGAGCAGGGGTTCAGGCCGGCCAAGGTGGGACAAACCCGGGCGGACGATTACTTTTCGCCCGCCCGGTGATCACCTTCCGACCTCGGTACGGTCAGGTGTGGACCCCGCCATACCACTCGGCAGCACGCTCCGAGCGCAAAACTCGTTAATCGGTGCATGGAGCTGAAAAGCGTCGGCCGATCAGGTTACTGTCAGTTCCGTGTTCGCTGCAGAACGTCGCCAATTGATCCTTGAAATGGTGCGCGCCAACGGGGCGGTATCGCTCCGGGAGCTCGCCCGCGTCGTCCAGACCTCCGAGGTGACCGTACGTCGGGACGTGCGCGCCCTGGAGGCCGAAGGACTCCTCGACCGGCGCCACGGCGGCGCGGTGCTCCCGGGCGGTTTCACCCGGGAGTCCGGCTTCCCGCAGAAGTCCCTGTCGGCCACCGCGGAGAAGACGGCGATCGCCGACCTCGCCGCGGGCCTCGTCAAGGAGGGCGAGGCGATCGTGGTGGGCGCGGGCACCACCACCCAGGAGCTGGCCCGCCGGCTCGCCCGGGTGCCCGGCCTCACCGTCGTCACCAACTCCCTGCTGGTCGCCCAGGCGCTGGCGCACGCCAACCGCGTCGAGGTCGTGATGACCGGCGGCACTTTGCGGGGCTCCAACTACGCGCTGGTCGGCAGCGGTGCCGAACAGTCCCTCCAGGGCCTGCGGGTCTCCCGGGCGTTCCTGTCCGGGAGCGGGCTGACCGCCGAGCGCGGACTGTCCACGTCCAACATGCTCTCCGCGAGCGTCGACCGGGCCCTGGTGCAGGCGGCGGGGGAGGTCGTGGTCCTGGCCGACCACACCAAGCTCGGCGCGGACACCATGTTCCAGACCGTGCCGACGGACGTCATCACCCGGCTGGTCACCGACGAGCCGCCGGCGCACGAGGACCGCGCGGCGGCGGAGCTCCAGGCGCTGGCCGACCAGGGCGTCCAGATCACCGTGGCGGGGGCGACCGGGCCCGCCGCGGCGGAGCAGCCGGGCGGACGCGCCCCGCGCCGCGAGGTCCCGCTGCCGGGGCAGCGCCGCACCCGCGGTGGGGGTTCCCCCGCCCGCCTCACGGCCGCCGCGCTCGAACGCGACGGGCTGGGCGGCGGCGGAGGCGGCCTGGAACGCGGCGCCCGCGTCGCCGGCCTGCGACGCTGAGCGACGTCAGGCGCGCAGGCCGCGGAGGGTGAGGGCCAGGAGGCGGTCGGGGAGTCCGGGGTCCGCGGGCGACTGCTCGGCCGCGAGGGCGATCGCGTTGGTCAGCTGCATCAGGTCCCCGATGGACGAGTCGTCCCGTACGGACCCGGCGTCCACCGCCCTCCGCAGCAGGCGCTCGCCCGCCTCGGCCAGCGGCACGCAGCACGAGGAGAGCGCCGAATCCGCGTCGTGGGAGGCGGACATGAGCGCGCGGGAGATACCGCGGTACTCACCCGAGCAGGCGATGAGCGCCCGCAGCCACTCCGCGAGCGCGGCGAACGGGTCGGGGGCGTCGGCCAGCGCCAGTGAACGGTCCCGCAGGGCGTCCAGTGCGTCCTGGAAGACCGCGCTCATGATCGCGTGCCGGTTCGGGAAGTGCCGGTACAGCGTGCCGATGCCGACGCCCGAACGGCGGGCGATCTCCTCCAGGGACGCATCGGTGCCGCGCTCGGCGAAGACGGCGCGGGCCTCCGTGAGCAGCCGGTCGTAATTGCGGCGCGCGTCCGCCCGCTTGGGGCGCACGGGCCGGACCGGCTGCGCGGGCCGCTCGGCCGCGGCGCGTGGGTCCGGGTCGCCGCCCCCGTCCGTCGTCGTACCGCCCGTCCTCATCGTCCGTCCTTCCTGGCAGGTGCGTCGTCGTGCGTGCGTGCGTCGTCGTGCGTGTGTCGCCGTGCGTCGAGCCACGGAGGGCCCGCGCGGTCGCATCACGACCGGACGGGCCCTCCGTCGGAACTCGGGCGGTCAGTCCTTGATCTCGCAGATCGCCGCACCGGAGGAGATCGCGGCGCCGACCTCCGCGGCCAGCCCCTTGACGGTGCCGGCGCGGTGCGCGTTCAGGGGCTGCTCCATCTTCATGGCCTCCAGGACGACGACGAGATCGCCCTCCTGCACCTCCTGGCCCTCCTCGACGGCGACCTTCACGATCGTGCCCTGCATCGGGGACGCGAGGGTGTCGCCGGACGCGGCGGAGGCCGACTTGCGGGCCGCGCGCCGCTTGGGCTTCGCGCCCGCCGCCAGGCCCGTACGGGCCAGGGTCATGCCCAGGTGCGCGGGGAGGGAGACCTCAAGGCGCTTGCCGCCGACCTCGACGACGACGGTCTCGCGGCCCGCCTCGTCCTCCGCCTCCGCGTCCCCGGCCGCGGTGAACGCCGGGATCTCGTTGACGAACTCGGTCTCGATCCAGCGGGTGTGCACCCGGAACGGGTCGCTGGTGAAGGCCGGGTCGACGACCACGGCGCGGTGGAAGGGGATGGCGGTGGCCATGCCCTCCACCTGGAACTCGGCCAGCGCCCGCGCGGCGCGCTGGAGCGCCTGCTGACGGGTGGCGCCGGTGATGACCAGCTTGGCGAGCAGGGAGTCCCACGCGGGGCCGATGACGCTGCCGGACTCGACGCCCGCGTCGAGCCGGACGCCGGGGCCGGTCGGCGGGGCGAAGGAGGTCACGGTGCCGGGCGCGGGCAGGAAGTTGCGGCCCGGGTCCTCGCCGTTGATCCGGAACTCGAAGGAGTGCCCGCGCACCGGCGGGTCGTCGTAGCCCAGTTCCTCGCCGTCGGCGATGCGGAACATCTCGCGCACGAGGTCGATGCCGGTGACCTCTTCGGTGACCGGGTGCTCGACCTGGAGCCGGGTGTTGACCTCCAGGAAGGAGATCGTGCCGTCGAGGCCGACGAGGAATTCGACCGTGCCGGCGCCGACGTAGCCGGCCTCCTTCAGGATGGCCTTGGAGGCGCGGTACAGCTCCGCGTTCTGCTCGTCCGACAGGAACGGCGCCGGGGCCTCCTCGACCAGCTTCTGGTGCCGGCGCTGGAGGGAGCAGTCACGGGTGGAGACCACCACGACGTTGCCGTGCTGGTCGGCCAGGCACTGCGTCTCGACGTGCCGCGGCTTGTCCAGGTAGCGCTCGACGAAGCACTCGCCCCGCCCGAACGCGGCGACCGCCTCGCGGACGGCCGAGTCGTACAGCTCCGGCACCTCTTCCAGGGTGCGGGCGACCTTCAGGCCGCGACCGCCGCCGCCGAAGGCGGCCTTGATCGCGATCGGCAGGCCGTTCTCCCGGGCGAAGGCCACGACCTCGTCCGCGTTCGCGACCGGGTCGGGCGTGCCCGCGACCAGCGGCGCGCCGGCGCGCTGGGCGATGTGCCGGGCGGCGACCTTGTCGCCGAGGTCCCGGATCGCGGAGGGCGGCGGACCGATCCAGGTCAGCCCGGCGTCGAGCACGGCCTGGGCGAACTCGGCGTTCTCGGACAGGAAGCCGTAGCCCGGGTGGATCGCGTCCGCTCCCGAGTCCTTCGCCGCCTGGAGGACCTTGCCCATGTCGAGATAGCTGGCCGCCGGGGTGTCACCGCCCAGGGCGAACGCCTCGTCGGCCGCGCGGACGTGCAGGGCGTCCCGGTCCGGATCGGCGTATACGGCTACGCTCGCGATGCCGGCGTCACGACAGGCCCTTGCGACGCGGACCGCGATTTCGCCTCGGTTGGCGATGAGCACCTTGCGCACGTTGGCTCCCTCCTTGAAACAAGCCGAGTTTAGGGACTGCCGACACGGCCGTTCGACCCGTCCCCTATGGTGAGCTTGCCCACACGGAGCGTGATTCGAGGCTCGCTCGAAGTCGCAAAATCCCTAGTCGCACCACGGTACGACGGGTTTACCTTCCAGACAGTAGCCCGCTTGTGTGGCGCAGGTCTCTGTGCGCGGGGCCAGCCGCCCCACCACTTTCTTTGTGGAGTCCCTACGAATGGGCGAACGATTCTTCTCGGTTCGGCCGGGCGGGGCGGGTCGTGTCCGGAGCCTTGTCGTGCGATTTACCCATGAGTAGCGTTCAGGCTGTCCGAGGTACGTACTCGCGGTAACGGAGGGGGATGGGGCCGTGGTGCGCAGACCGGTGGCCTGGGTGGCGGCGGTCGTCCTGCTGGTGGAGGCCGTGGGCATCGTGGTGATCAACGGCATCCTCGCCACGTTCGTGGACGGCCAGTCCATGTCCCTGGACGGCCTGGACCCCGGTGCGATGGCGGCCGGCACCTGGGCGGCGGGCGGCGCCTTCGGGCTCTTCCTCACGGGGTGCGCGGCGGTCTGCGCCGTCGCCGCCGTACGGGACCGCTCGCCCGGGCGCTTCGGCCGCGGACTGCTGATCGCGGCGGCGGTGGTGCACGGGGTGCTGGGGACGGTGGCCGTGGGCCTGGTG
Source organism: Streptomyces sp. NPDC047315 (assembly GCF_040643215.1). Classification (NCBI taxonomy): domain Bacteria; kingdom Bacillati; phylum Actinomycetota; class Actinomycetes; order Kitasatosporales; family Streptomycetaceae; genus Streptomyces; species Streptomyces sp. NPDC047315. The sequence goes on from NZ_JBEYTZ010000017.1 coordinate 130,769, forward strand.
GGCTGGTCGGCCTTCGCCTTCCTGATGGTGGTGCTGGGGCTGATCGTGCTGGTGCTGATGGAGTACGGCCCGCGGAGGACGGAGCGGGCGCCGGGCGAGGCCGCGCCGGCGTAGGGGCTGCGCCGGCTCGGGGCGGGTCAGGTCCAGAACTCGGTGACCGAGTGGTCCAACTCGGCCAGCAGGGTGCGCACCAGCGGCAGCGAGATGCCGATGACGTTGCCGTGGTCGCCCTCGATGCCGTCGATGAACGGCCCCGAGCGGCCGTTGAGCGTGAACGCGCCCGCGACGTGGAGGGGTTCGCCGGTCGCGACGTACGCGGCGATCTCGGCGTCCGTCGGCTCCCCGAAGTGCACCGTCGTGGACGCGGTCGCCGACGCGATCCGGCCGGTGGTCGTGTCCGTGATGCAGTGCCCGGTCCGCAGCACGCCCGAGCGGCCCCGCATCGCCTTCCACCGAGCGGTGGCCTCCTCCGTGTCCGCGGGCTTGCCCAGCGCTTCGCCGTCCAGGTCGAGCACGGAGTCGCAGCCGATCACGAGCGCGTCGGTGACGTGGGGCAGGGCGGCTACGACGGCCGCCTTCTCCTCGGCGAGCACGAGGGCGAGCTCGCCGGGGGTGGGCGCGGTCAGGGCGTCCTCGTCGACGCCGCTGACGATCACCTCGGGGTCGAAGCCCGCGGCGCGCAACTGGCGGAGGCGGGCGGGGGACGCGGAGGCGAGGACGAGGCGGAGGGTGGTCATGCGGCCATGGTAGGCGCGCTCCGGAGCACGCCCGTTGCCCGTGGGCGCCCACATCGTCAGTGCAGGCTCACCACGATCATCCCGAGCACCATGGCGAGCGCGAGCAGGATGCCGGCGCGACGCATCATGGCCTGCGTCTGGCGCAGCTCCTCGGGGGCTTCGTCTTTCGGGTCGGACCACAGCATGTCTTCGATGGTGGCGGGGGAGGGGGTGGGGGCGCCTGAGTACACGTACTCACCTTGGAACGCGAGATTCCGCGGCGCGCTCCGCCGTACCCGCGGTTTCCCTGCGGGATGCGTTTCCCCGCGGCCTGGCGGTGCGTTGCCCGCGCCCGTGACGTGCCGGCGGTTTCCCTGCGGGCGCGATGGTCTCTGCGGCTTGAGTGTGGCTGTTCGCGCAGTTCCCCGCGCCCCTAAAAACCTCGCCGTTTCCCTGCGGAAGCTGTGTTCTCTGCGGCCCGGTGGGGCTTGTTCGCACAGTTCCCCGCACCCCTGCTTTCGCTGCCCCGTCACTTGTCTGCGGGCTGGGGCGAAGGCTTTTAGGGGCGCGGGGAACTGCGCGACAAGCCACAGACGGGCCGCACCAGACCAACTTCCCCGCCCACTACCAAGCCGCAGAGGCCAACGCCCCCGCAGGGGAACCGCGGGACGTCAGATCGGCCAGTACGTGTGGGCCCACGCGCGGGGGCCCGGCATGGGGAGGGTGCCGCGGGCGATGCGGGACGGGGACGACCAGCGTTCCTGCCCCAGCGGCACGGACGCGCCGCCTTCCCCCGCGCCCGCCTCCATCGCCCGCGCCCGCACCACCGCAACCGCCGCCGCCAGCTCCTCCGGCGTCGGGTTGCCCCGCACGATCTTGATCATGGTCACGCCCTTCCTCGCCCGGCACCGGTGGTCACAGCGGAATGTTCCCGTGCTTCTTCGGCGGCAGGCTCTCCCGCTTCGTCCGCAACTGCCGCAGCCCCCGCACGACCTGCCGACGCGTGTCCGACGGCAGCACCACCGCGTCCACGTACCCCCGCTCCGCCGCCGTGTACGGGTTCAGCAGCGCGTCCTCGTACTCCTCGATCAGCCGGGCCCGGGCCTCCTCCTGCGCCGCCTCGTCGCCCGCTTCGGCGATCGCGCGCCGGTGCAGGATGTTCACCGCGCCCTGCGCGCCCATGACCGCGATCTGCGCGGTCGGCCAGGCCAGGTTGATGTCGGCGCCCAGGTGCTTGGAGCCCATGACGTCGTACGCGCCGCCGAACGCCTTGCGCGTGATCACTGTGATCAGCGGGACGGTCGCCTCCGCGTACGCGTAGATCAGCTTGGCGCCGCGCCGGATGATGCCGCCGTACTCCTGGTCCACGCCGGGCAGGAAGCCGGGCACGTCGACGAAGGTCAGCACGGGCACGTTGAACGCGTCGCAGGTGCGGACGAACCGCGCCGCCTTCTCCGACGCGTTGATGTCGAGGCAGCCGGCGTACTGCATCGGCTGGTTGGCGACGATCCCGACCGGGAAGCCCTCGACGCGGCCGAAGCCGGTGATGATGTTGGGCGCGAACAGCGCCTGCGTCTCCAGGAACTCGCCCTCGTCCACGATGTGCTCGATGACCGCGTGCATGTCGTACGGCTGGTTCGCGCTGTCCGGGATGAGCGCGTCCAGCTCGCGGTCCTCGTCGCTGACGGCGAGGTCCGCCTCCTCGGGGAAGGCCGGCGGCTCGGAGAGGTTGTTGGAGGGGAGGTACGACAGGAGGGACTTGACGTACTCGATCGCGTCCTTCTCGTCGCCCGCCATGTGGTGGGCCACGCCCGACGTGGTGTTGTGGGTGCGGGCGCCGCCCAGCGCCTCGAAGCCGACGTCCTCGCCCGTCACCGTCTTGATCACGTCGGGCCCGGTGATGAACATGTGCGAGGTCTGGTCGACCATCACCGTGAAGTCGGTGATCGCCGGCGAGTACACGGCGCCGCCCGCGCACGGGCCGACGACCAGCGAGATCTGCGGGATCACGCCGGAGGCGTGGGTGTTGCGGCGGAAGATCTCGCCGTACATGCCCAGCGCGCTGACGCCCTCCTGGATCCGCGCGCCGCCGGAGTCGTTGATGCCGACGACCGGACAGCCGGTCTTCAGGGCGAAGTCCATCACCTTGATGATCTTCTGGCCGAAGACCTCGCCGAGGGCGCCGCCGAAGACGGTGAAGTCCTGGGAGAAGACGGCTACCGGGCGGCCGTCGACGGTGCCGTAGCCGGTGACGACGCCGTCGCCGTACGGACGGGTCCGCTCCAGGCCGAAGTTGGTCGAGCGGTGCCGGGCGAGCTCGTCGAACTCGACGAAGGACCCCTCGTCCAGCAGCAGGTCGATGCGCTCGCGCGCGGTCAGCTTGCCCTTGGCGTGCTGCTTCTCCACGGCGCGCGCCGAGCCGGCGTGGGTGGCCTCCTCGATACGGCGCCGAAGGTCCGCGATCCTTCCCGCGGTGGTGTGGCTGTCGTGCTGTTCCGGCTCTGACATCGGGATGCGGCTCCCTGCCTGGTCACGGGGGGTGTAGGGGTACGTACCAGAGCCCGGCGGGCGGCGCCGTCGGCTGCTGATCGGCTACTGCCTCGTAGCGTATCGGCGCCGCTACGGGAGCGCAGTGCGGTCTTTGCCACACCTAACCTGGCTTGCATGACGTCGAACAATGCGCGTGGCAACACCGGTGACGAGGGGCGCGGCCCGGGAGCCCAGGGGGCTCCGGAGGCCGCGAGCCGCTGGGCCGATCTGGCGCGGCCACCGCTGAACGCGACGGCGCTGCGGCGCGCGCTGGTGCGCCCCGGCGGGCTGTGGACGTCGTTGGACGTCGTGTCGAGCACCGGTTCGACCAACGCCGACCTCGTCGCCCGGGTCGCGGGCGGTGCGGGGGCCGGCGACGCGGCACCGGAGGGCGCGGTGCTGGTCGCCGAGGAACAGACGGCGGGGCGCGGGCGGCTGGACCGCACCTGGACCGCACCGCCGCGGTCGGGGCTCTTCTTCTCCGTACTGCTGCGGCCCGGGCCCGCGGTGCCGGTGGAGCGCTGGGGCTGGCTGCCGCTGCTCGCCGGGGTGGCCGCCGCGACGGGCCTGAGCCGGGCCGCGGGCGTGGACACCTCGCTCAAGTGGCCCAACGACCTGCTGGTGACGGTGGACGGCGAGGAGCGCAAGACCGGCGGCATCCTCGCCGAGCGGGCGGGGAGCGACGCCGTGGTGCTCGGCATCGGCATCAACGTCACGCTCTCGGCGGCGGAGCTGCCGGTGCCCACGGCCGGTTCGCTGGCGCTCGCCCGGGCGGTGTGCACGGACCGGGACCCGCTGCTGCGGGCGGTGCTGCGCTCGCTTGAGCGGTGGTACGGGGACTGGCGCGCGGCCGGCGGGGACCCCACCGTCTCGAAGGTGCAGGAGGCATATGCTGCCGGGTGTGCCACGTTGGGCCGCACCGTACGGGCCGAACTGCCGGGCGACCGGTCGCTGACCGGCGAGGCGGTCGCGCTCGACGGGGACGGACGGCTGGTCCTCGCCCTGCCGGGCGGGGCGCGGGAGGCCGTCGGCGCGGGCGACGTGGTGCACCTGCGGGCCGCCGGTGCAGCCGGCCCGGAGTGACGGGTCGGGGCGTACCGGTCTCCTCGTGGGGACGTGAGCCAGGGCACACCTGCCGTATCGTTGAGGCGATCGAGCGACAGATCGGCAGGCAGTTGCGCAGGGAAAGGGCAGGAGGCGGCTGGTGACCGTCGACGACACCGATTCCGGCGCGGGCGCGTCCGACGGTTCCGAACGATCCTCCGGCGGGGGTTCTTCCGGTACGGGTTCCGGTACGAGCTCTTCCGGCGCGGGCACCTCGGGTGCAGGCGCATCCGGTACGGGCTCTTCCGGTACGAGCTCTTCAGGTACGGGTTCTTCCGGTACGGGCTCCTCGGGCGGGGGGCACCCCACGCCGCACCACGCCGTCGACCACACCGCCGAGCCCACCGACGATCCCCTCGCCATCCGCCTCGAACAGCTCATCCTCGGCGCCGAACGGCGCTACACCCCCTTCCAGGCGGCCCGCACCGCCGGCGTCTCGATGGACCTGGCCTCCCGCTTCTGGCGGGCCATGGGCTTCGCCGACATCGGCCAGGCCAAGGCGCTCACCGAGGCGGACGTCCTCGCGCTGCGCCGGCTCGCCGGCCTCGTCGAAGCGGGGCTGCTGAGCGAACCCATGGCGATCCAGGTCGCCCGCTCCACCGGACAGACCACCGCCCGGCTCGCCGAATGGCAGATCGACTCCTTCCTGGAGGGGCTGACCGAGCCGCCCGAGCCCGGCATGACCCGTACCGAAGTCACGTATCCGCTGATCGAACTGCTCCTTCCGGAGCTCCAGGAGTTCCTGGTCTACGTGTGGCGCCGGCAGCTCGCCGCCGCGACCGGCCGGGTCGTCCAGGCCGCGGACGACGAGGAGATGGTGGACCGCCGCCTCGCCGTGGGCTTCGCCGACCTCGTCGGCTTCACCCGGCTCACCCGCCGCCTGGAGGAGGAGGAACTGGGCGAGCTGGTCGAGGTCTTCGAGACCACCGCGGCCGACCTGGTCGCCGCGCACGGCGGCCGGCTCATCAAGACCCTCGGCGACGAGGTGCTGTACGCGGCGGACGACGCCGGCACCGCGTCCGAGATCGCCCTGCGGCTGATCGACACGATGCGGCAGGACGAGTCGATGCCCTCGCTGCGGGTCGGCATCGCCTTCGGCACGGTCACCACCAGGATGGGAGACGTCTTCGGCACCACGGTGAACCTCGCCAGCCGGCTGACGTCGATAGCACCGAAGGACACGGTCCTGGTGGACGGCGCGTTCGCGCTGGAGCTGATCAGGACCGGGGACGCGCCCAAGTCGGAGACGCAGGCGGCGGAGGAGGCCGCGGCGGCGGAGAAGGAGGGCGAGCCGCCGCCCCCGTACCGCTACGCACTCCAACCGATGTGGCAGCGCCCGGTGCGCGGGCTCGGCGTCGTGGAGCCCTGGCTCCTCTCCCGCAGATCCTAGGTCGTGTCCGCGAAGTCCAGCGTGGCGCGCCCGGTGGTGCCGCTGTCTTGGCAGGCGCGGTTTCGCCGTGCGGCGTGCTGCGGTGTGGCGTCTGCGAACAGCCCACCACCGGCCGGTGGAGACCAACGCTCCCGCAGGGAAACGGCGGCTACGTCAAGAGACGCAGGAGCGCAGGAGCGCGCGCGGGACTTCGCGGATACGACCCAGGGCCTCTCGCCCGGTGGGCGGGTGGCGCCTATGATCCGGTGAACCATCGTTAACCGGTGCGCCTGTGCGCCTGTGCGCCTGTTCAGCGGGTCACCGGTTCCACCGGGAGGTCGCCAGATGTCCGTGCCGTCTTCTTCTCCGGAGCAGTCGCAGCGCTACGGGGACTTCGTGCTCGTCCGCAGGCACGGGCACGTCGCCGAACTCGTCCTCGACCGGCCCGAGGCCATGAACGCCGTGTCCACCAAGATGGCGCTGGCCATCGCCGATGCGTGCGCGGCGCTCGCGGCGGACCGGGACGTCCGGGTCACGGTGCTGACCTCGTCGAGCGAGCGGGCGTTCTGCGTCGGCGCGGACCTCAAGGAGCGGAACTCCTTCAGCGACGCGGACCTGCTGCGGCAGCGGCCGACCTCGCGCGGTGCGTACACCGGCGTCCTTGAGCTGCCGATGCCGGCGATCGCCGCCGTCCACGGGTACGCGCTCGGCGGCGGCTTCGAGCTGGCGCTGGCCTGCGACGTGATCGTGGGCGACGCGACCGCGGTCGTCGCCCTGCCCGAGGTGGCCGTGGGCGTGATCCCCGGCGGCGGGGGCACCCAGCTGCTGCCGCGTCGGGTCGGCGCCGCGCGCGCCGCCGAGCTGGTGTTCAGCGCGCGCCGGGTGGCGGCGCAGGAGGCGCGGGAGCTGGGCCTCGTGGACGAGCTCGCGGACGACGCCCGTACCGCAGCCCTCGCCCTCGCTGGACGGATCGCGGCGAACTCCCCGGTGGGCCTGCGCGCCGCGAAGCGCGCCCTGCGGCTGGGGCAGGGGCTCGACCTGCGGGCCGGTCTGGAGGTGGAGGACGCGGCGTGGCGCACGGTCGCCTTCTCCGGGGACCGGGCGGAGGGGGTCGCCGCGTTCAACGAGAAGCGGAAGCCGCAGTGGCCCGGGGAGTGAGCACGTCATGATCACGCTGCGTCATCGAATGAGGGGTCGATAAACCCGTCAAACCCGTCAAACTCGGTGCACCTCCCTAAGCTGGGGTGATGGCAGAGGATCGGCGGTTGCGGGCCGTAGTCTCACTGGCCCAGACGATGGCTGCGGCGCAGACCCCGCGCGAGTTCTGGCGCGCGGCGGCGCTGGGCGCCTGTTCCGCGCTGAACGGTTCCTTCGCGGCGCTGTCCGTCTGGGAGCGCGAGCTGGGGCGGCTGAAGGTCCTGGTGAACGCGGGCGAGCGGGCCGGGGACGAGGAGGAGTTCCCGGAGTCGGAGACGTATCCGGTCAATCGCTTCCCCGAGATCACGGAGTTCCTGCACGAGCGGTGGGCGGGCGGCGGGGAGCCGGAGGCGTGGGTGGAGACCGCGGAGCCGGCGGAGTCGAGGGAACCGGGGGAGGTCTTCGGCGAGGGGTCGTCGTCCTGGTCCGACCCCGGCCGGGACTCGGTCGTACCGGAGTACGGGCCCCTCCCCGCGCGCGGGTACCGGCACCCGTCGCTGGCGTCCGGCGGCGCGGGCGGCCGGGCGTCCGCGCTGCGGCGGCGCCGTCGGGGGTGCTGCGTGGTCGCGCCGATCGTGCTGCACGGGCGGGCGTGGGGCGAGCTGTACGTGGCCCGTCCGCTCGGCGCACCGGTGTTCGGGCGCGACGAGGCCCACTTCGCGACGGTGCTGGCGTCCGTCGTCGCCGCGGGCATCGCACAGACGGAGCGGCTGGAGGAAGTGCGCCGGCTGGCCTTCACGGACCCGCTGACCGGCCTGGCGAACCGGCGCGCGGTGGACGCCCGGCTCGACGAGGCGCTGGAGCTGCACCGCGCCGACGGCACCGTGGTCAGCCTGGTCGTCTGCGACCTCAACGGGTTGAAGCGGGTCAACGACACCCTCGGCCACGCCGTCGGCGACCGTCTGCTGGAACGGTTCGGCTCGGTGCTGTCGCTGTGTGGGGCGATGCTGACGGACGCACTGGCGGCGCGGCTGGGCGGCGACGAGTTCTGCCTGGTGTGCGTGGGGCCGGCGGCCGACGAGGTGGTGCGGGTGGCGGACGAACTGTGCACGCGGGCGGCGGAGCTGGAGTTGGGGGAGGGCGTGGCGTGCGGGGTCGCGTCCACGGGCGACCCGATCGGCCAGGTCAGGAGCGCGCGCCGACTGTTCCGGCTGGCGGACGCGGCGCAGTACCGGGCGAAGGCGGAGGGGGCGGTGGGCGCGGTGGTGGCGGGGCGGGACGGTGCGGTGTTGAAGCTGGCGGAGGGGGAGGGGCGGGGGCGCGACCGCCGCCGCTTCCGCGGCGCGAGCTAGGGGGCCTTCCCTGCGGGGTCGTTGGTCTCTGCGGGCCGGTGGTGGGCTCCTCGCGCAGTTCCTCGCGCCCCTCAGCGCCCCGTCGGCGAACGGCGGGGGCGGTGCATCAGAGGCGCAGGGGGCGTGGCAGGCCGCAGTGCATCCCGACCGCATCTCACCCGTGACATGCGGGAATTCAGTCCGTACGCTGCTGAATATGGATATGCAAACCGTGGTGGTGTGCACCTCCGGGGCCACCCGCGCCGACGTCATCGCCGTGGCCCGCCACGGCGCCCGCGTGCAGATCTCCCCCGCCGCGCTCGACGCCCTCGCCGCTTCCCGCGCCGTCGTCGACGCCCTCGCCGCCAAGCCCGAGCCCGTCTACGGCATCTCCACCGGCTTCGGCGCGCTCGCCACCCGGCACATCGGGCACGACCTGCGCGCACAGCTCCAGCGGAACATCGTCCGGTCGCACGCCGCCGGCATGGGGGCGCGCGTGGAGCGGGAGGTGGTGCGGGCGCTGATGTTCCTGCGCCTGAAGACGTTGTGCTCGGGGCACACCGGCGTACGGCCCGAAGTCGCCCGCACCATGGCGGACGTGCTGAACGCCGGCATCGCCCCGGTCGTCCACGAGTACGGCTCCCTCGGCTGCTCCGGCGACCTCGCGCCGCTGTCCCACTGCGCCCTGACGCTGATGGGCGAGGGCGAAGCGGAGGGGCCCGACGGGCGGCTGCGGCCCGCCGCCGAGCTGCTCGCGGAGCACGGAATCGCCCCCGTCGAGCTGCGCGAGAAGGAAGGGCTCGCCCTCCTCAACGGCACCGACGGCATGCTCGGCATGCTGATCATGGCGATCGACGACCTCCAGCGCCTGCACACCAGCGCCGACATCACCGCCGCGCTCTCCCTGGAAGCGCTCCTCGGCACCGAACGGGTCCTCGCGCCCGAGCTGCACGCCATCCGGCCGCACCCCGGGCAGGCCGTGGCCGCCGCGAACATGGCCGCCGTGCTCAAGGGGTCCGGGCTCACCGGGCACTACCAGCAGGACGAGGCGCCGCGGGTCCAGGACGCGTACTCCGTACGTTGTGCGCCCCAGGTCTCGGGCGCGGGCCGGGACACCCTCGCGCACGCCCTGCTGGTCGCCGAGCGCGAGCTGGCCTCCGCCGTGGACAACCCCGTGGTCCTGCCGGAGCAGGGCCGCGTGGAGTCCAACGGCAACTTCCACGGCGCCCCCGTCGCGTACGTCCTCGACTTCCTCGCCATCGCCGCCGCCGACCTCGGCTCGATCGCCGAGCGCCGCACGGACCGCCTCCTCGACAAGAACCGCAGCCACGGCCTGCCGCCGTTCCTCGCGGACGACCCGGGCGTCGACTCCGGCCTGATGATCGCCCAGTACACCCAGGCCGCGCTGGTCAGCGAGATGAAGCGGCTCGCGGTGCCGGCGTCCGCCGACTCCATCCCGTCGTCGGCGATGCAGGAGGACCACGTCTCGATGGGCTGGTCCGCGGCCCGCAAGCTGCGCACCGCGGTGGACGCGCTCGGCCGGATCGTCGCGGTGGAGCTGTACGCGGCGACCCGGGCGGTCGAGCTCCGGCAGGGGCTCACCCCCGCGCCCGCGACCCGCGCCGCGATCGACGCCCTGCGCGCGGCGGGCGTACCGGGCCCCGGCCCGGACCGCTTCCTCGCGCCGGACCTGGCGGCGGCGGAGGCGTTCGTCCGCACCGGTGCGCTGATCACGGCGGTGGAACAGATCACCGGCCCCTTGGCCTAGCCGGCCCGGGCGCCGCTGGACGTAGCCGCCGTTTCCCTGCGGGAGCGTTGGTCTCTGCGGCCCGTCTGTGGCTTGTCGCGCAGTTCCCCGCGCCCCTGATGTGCTGCCCCCGTCATTCGCCTGCGGGCTGGAGGTAGAGGTACTTAGGGGCGCGGGGAACTGCGCGACAAGCCCACCACCGGGCCGCGGACGCCATCACCGCACAGCAGGCGCGGCGCTCCGCGCCCCCCGGGCGGGCCCCACCGCGCAAGCAGGGCGGGTCCTTGAGGCTAGGCCGCCCCGGGAGGTCCGCCGCAGGGATCGCGGGGCGCGGGAGAAGCGGAACCGGAGGAAGTTCTTCCGCGGCGGAGGGCGATGGTCACCGAAGCCACCCCCACCGCCAGGAACGCAGTCCCGCCGAGCACCGGCGGGGTGAGGTCCACGCTGCTCGGGTCGGTCAGCCGCAGCTCCTCCCGGCCGACCGTTCCGACGCCGGTCGTGCCGGGTTCCGCCGACGGCCGGCCGTCGGCCGCGTTCGTCGACGGAACGAACCACAGCGCACACAGCAAGGCCCCCGCAGCAGCGGCGGTCAGCAGCGGTCGGCGAGCGACGGGCACAGACGTGATCCCCCTTGTGGAATCGTGGACTTGGGCGGTGGGCTGATGCTAGTGAACGCGGTGGCCGTCGCGAAAGCCGGATGTTCACAGGCGCGTAACAGCGGTGTGCCGACCTCGTTCCGGCCGCTGCGGAACCACGGACAAGCACGGAACCGTCACCGTGTGTACCGTGAAACGGTATGTACGGTGAAGGGGTGCCCCGCGACAGGCCCTTAACCGTCCCGGGCGTACGGAAAGCCGTGTCGGGCGGCGCGCCGTACGGCGTACCGTGGCGGACGGGCGGGTGGCGCAGCGACCGGGTCGACGGTGGAGGACGGGGCGACCGCGGCGGCCGGGACGGCCCCCGCAGTGGCGTCCGTCACATTCCGAGAGGGATGTGGAACCGGACACCCGAAATACTCGAAATAGGTGGTGTCCCCCGTGTTCGGTCCGGGGGCTCGGCGACGATGGAGAAGCGTGTGATGACGGACAGCAAGCGGCGGCGTCGGGCCCTCGCAGCCGCCTCCGCTGTGCTCGGCGGCGTACTGGTGTTGTCGGCCTGCGGCGGGGACGGGGACAAGGGCAGCGGCGACGCCGCCAAGAAGTCGCAGGCCCAGGTCGACGAGGCAGCCGCCAAGGAGGTCTCGAAGGCCCGAATAGCCATCGAGCCGAAGAACTCCACGAGCAACGCGAGCATCAACAACGCCAAGGTCACCGTTACGGACGGCACCCTGACCAAGGTCACGATGACCAGCTCCGAGGGCGCGGAGGTCAAGGGCACCCTCGCCGCCGACGGCAAGAGCTGGAAGCCCGACGCCAGCCTGAAGCGCTCCACCACCTACAAGGTGTCCGCCAGCGCGAAGGACTCGAAGGGCCTCGTCGCCTTCGAGAACTCCTCCTTCACCACCGTCTCGCCGAGCAACAGCTTCATCGGCAACTTCACCCCCGAGGACGGCTCCACCGTCGGCGTCGGCATGCCGGTGTCCATCACCTTCAACAAGCCGATCAGCAACAAGAAGGCCGTGCAGTCCGCCATCACGGTCACCTCGACCGGCGGTCAGGAGATCGTCGGCCACTGGTTCAGCTCCCAGCGCCTGGACTTCCGCCCCGACCAGTACTGGAAGGAAGGCTCCACCGTCACGCTGAAGCTGGCCCTGGACGGCGTCGAGGGCTCGCAGGGCGTCTTCGGCGTCCAGCAGAAGACGGTCACCTTCAAGGTCGGCCGCAACCAGGTCTCCACCGTCGACGCCGCGACCAAGGTGATGACGGTCAAGCGCAACGGCAAGGTCGTCAAGGAGATCCCGATCTCTGCCGGTGCCCCCGGCACCCCGACGTACAACGGTCAGATGGTGATCTCCGAGAAGTTCAAGGAGACCCGGATGAACGGCGCCACCGTCGGCTTCACCGACTCCGACGGCAAGGGCGAGTACGACATCAAGGACGTCCCGCACGCGATGCGGCTGTCCACCTCCGGCACCTTCATCCACGGCAACTACTGGGGCGCCGACTCCATCTTCGGCAAGTCCAACACCAGCCACGGCTGCGTGGGCCTGAACGACGCGAAGGGCGCCAACGACCCGAACCAGCCCGGCGCCTGGTTCTTCAACAACTCGATGATCGGCGACGTCGTCATCGTGCAGAACTCCAAGGACAAGACCATCAAGCCCGACAACGGCCTGAACGGTTGGAACATGGACTGGGCCGCATGGAAGGCCGGTTCCGCGGCCTGACCCGCTGAACGTCCGGGTCGCCGCACGTCGGAGTGGCCGGACGACCGAAGTCGCCGAGCGGTGGCGGCATCCCACGGGGTGCCGCCACCGCTCGCGTGCGTACGGGGCTCACAGCCCCAGTCGCGTCAACTGCTCCTCGTACGTGATCGTCACGTCCTCCAGGTCGCCCTTCGGGTCCTCCCAGAGCGCCGCCAGCTCCGCCTTCACGTCCGTGGACAGCGCCTCGTACCGCGCGGTCCAGCTCTCGCCGCCCGGCGCCCAGTAGCCGACGACCTTGAAGCGGTCCGTGGGCAGGGCGAGCGTCTTGCGCAGGTGTTTGCGCACCGAGCGCAGCGCGGTCGTCTCGCCCGCCACCCAGATGTAGGTGCCGGCGAGGTCGGCGTGCGGGGGCACCGCGGTGGTGACGAGTTCGGCGAGCCGGCTCGGGCCGTGACCGTTGCCGCCGTGGGTCCAGGTGACCTTGGCCCGCGGGTGCGCGGGCAGCGGCTGCACGGAGCGGTCGTCGGGCACCTCGACGACCGCGCGGGTGGTGACGTGCTCCGGGGTGCTCTCCAGGATGCGGGCGAGCGCCGGAAGGCCCGTCAGATCGCAGACCAGGAACTGGCGGGCGAGGTCGGCAGGCGGGTCGTACAGGCCGGTCGGGGCGTTCAGGCCGAGCGGGTCGCCGGGGCGCGCCGCCGCGGCCCAGGGGCCCGCGACCCCGTCGTCGTGCAGCACGAAGTCGATGTCTATCTCGGCTGCTTCGGGCCGCGCGGCACGGATGGTGAAGGTGCGCATGGGGGCCGTGGGGCGGTCGTCGGGGGTCTCCCAACCGCCGTTCTCGGTGGACACCGGCAGGGACAGCTCCCGACGGTCGGACCCGTGCGGGAAGAACAGGCGCACGTACTCGTCGCCCACCCCCGTCGAGACGAAGGCGGGCACGTCGTCGCCGGCGAACGTGATGCGGACCATGGTGTCGGTCAGGGGCCGCACGCGGGAGACGGTGGCGCGGTAAATGGTCATGGCTCAGGGCTCCTTGGCCGTGTCGAAGGGGGCGCCGGTACGGCCCCGGGTCACCCGACGCAGCGCCTCGGCGAGCTGCGGCCGGGCGGCGGGACCGGACTCGGCGGCGGGCTCGTCGAGGACGACCAGCGACGGATCGGCGAGGAGGACCCGGGCGAGGGCCTGTCTGACGGATCTTGCTGGGCTCGCGTGCGCTGGCGCCGTTCCCCCTGGGCCTTCGGCCCGGGAGGTGCCCCCACTCCGCGTTGTCGTCGGTCGCCCATGGCCCCCTGTGCCCTGCGGGCACGGTGGTACCCCCACCGCATTGACTCCCTCCTCCGCTGGGGTCCCCCCCGTGCCCGCAGGGCACAGGGGGAAGATCCACGGCACCAGACCCCTCCCCCCGCGCCTGGAGGGCGTGGGGGGACCTCCCACCCTCATCCAGCCTGATCCGTAAGACAGGCCCTCGGGCGAGCTGCTGGACCGTGCCGTCGTCCAGCGGGGTGCGACATGAATTTAGGCTAGCCTAACCTCACCTTGGGGTGGGATGCCTCCCCAAGCCACCTGCTCTCGGCCCCCTGACGCCCAGCCACCCGGCCCGACCTCGGCCCGACCCACCGGGACCAAGTCCCGGCTCAGGTCCCAGCCCCGGCTCAGGTCCCAGTCCGGGCCCGTGCCCGTGCCCGTGCCCGTGCCCGGACCTGGACCCGCCCTGCCGTCCGCCGTGTGTTCGGCTCAGCAGCCCGCGCCCGCGCCCCGCGACAGTCGGTACGCGGAGTCCAACCGGTACTCCCCGGCCTCCTTCACCGTCAGCCGGCTGAACTCACCCGCCGGCTCCAGGCACGCCCCCTCGGCCCGCAGCCACGGCGAGTGCGCCACCCGTATCGTCACCGACCCCGGCTGCGACATCCGTATGACCAACTCGGCCGCGTCCAGGCGCACGACCTGCGCCGGGGCCTCCACCAACGGCACCGCGTCCTTGACCCGGTATATCGTCCAGTGCTCGTCCTGCCAGACCTGCTGCAAATACTCGGGGCCGCTGCGCACCAGCGCCGCCTCATCCTCGGCCGGGCCGTCAGGACGGCCGTGGTGCAGCACCACGAAGCCCACCGCCCACCGGTCCAGCCACGCCCGGTACGTCTCGGGGCTCAGTGAACCGTCATAGAACAGCCGGCCGCGCTCCACGTCCAACTGTCGGTTCCACCCGCGGGCCAGGTTCACGTGCGGAGCAAGCAGCGTCGCCTCGCGGTGGTTCCGAGCGGGGACCGCCTCCACGCGCGTGCGGTCCGCGCCCAGGCGCTGCAACTCCGCGATGACCCCGTCGGTGTGCTTCGCCCAGGCCGGGACGGTGTTCGACACGACCAGGTCGTCCTCGGTCTTGTCGATCAGCCAGTTCGTGTTCACCGCGAAGGCCACGGTCAGCACGCCCACCAACACCCACGCCCCGACCCTGCCCACAGGCCCCGTGACGGGCCCGGTCTTCGTAGCCGGCCCGGGCTCCGCGCCCGCATTCCGCGGGGACCTCGCCCGCAGCGCGCCCCACACCAGGACGCCGCTCGTGATCACCGCGGCCAGCAGCACGGGAGGGCCCGCGAGACCGGCGAGCCGCTCCACGTTCCGTCCTATGGGGGAGGGCGTGTAGTACGTCAGCACCACGCCCAGGCCGTACACCCCGGCCGCGTACCGCACCAGCCGCCACTCGCGGACCGGCGGCGCGGCCAGCACCACCACCGCGCACAGGAAGAGCGGCATCCACAGCTTCGCCGACTGCATCGGCATTTCGCCCTTGAAGGGGAACAGCAGCGTCGTGATGCCGACCACCGCCGCGGGCGGCACCAACAGCACCACCGCCTTCCACCACTGGCGATCGAGCAGCCACGCCGCACCCACGACCACCACGAACAGCCCCGCCACCGGGCTCGCCGCCGTCGACAGCGCCGCGCACAGCGCGGCGAGCGTCGCCGCGCCCGCCGTCCGGCGCTCCACCCGCGCCAGCGCCACCAGGGCGACCAGCCCTATCGCCGTGCCGAGCGCGAACGTCGTACGGCCGGAGGCGACATTGGCCCACAGCGCGAGCGCGCCGGCGAGCGCCGGCCACACGGGATGCCGCAGCCCGCTGCGCACGCACAGCAGGGCCAACGCCCAGGTGCCGCCGAGCCCGGCGGCGACGGAGACCGCCTTCACGCCCACCAGCGCCATCAACGGAGGAGCGAGCAGGCTGTAATTGGCGGTGTGCGTGCCGCCGTACCACGACAGGTTGTACGCGGCGCCGGGGTGCTGCTCGGTGAAGCCCTTCCACGCCAACTGGGCAGCGAGGTCGCCACCGCCGGTGGCCAGCCAGCCGGCCCACAGCACGTACAGCGGCACGACGACCGCGGTGGCCAGGAGCGGGACGCGCCACCACGACGGCGACGTCGACGCACCCTGGCGCCCCGATCCGCCGCCTGCGCCGTCGTCGCTGCCGCTGCTGCTGCTCTCGGCCCGGCCGGTCTTGCCGGCCCTGCCGACCCGTCCGTCCCGGGCAGCACCGATCGGACGCGCGCCTTCCGACGCGTGCCCGGTGCTCCCCGGGACGGGTGACGTCTGTGCTGTTTCGCTGATCCCCACGTACGAAACCCTAACCGTGCCCGCCGATCACGCCCCGAGCCTGTGGACATCGCCCGACCGCCGCCTGTGGAAAACCACCACCGGCCGTGGATCGCCCCAGGCCACCCCGGTCCCGGCCGGACCGGCACCGGTCATACCGGCCCCGCCGGGACACGGGGCATCACGCCGCCAGGCGCCCCGAGCGCAGCTCCAGCCGGTCGCCTCCGAAGCCGCTGCGGAACCGCCGGTCGTGGGAGACGGCGACGACCGCCCCCGCGTACGACCCGAGCGCCTCCTCCAACTCCTCCACCAGGCTCAGGGCCACGTGGTTCGTCGGCTCGTCGAGGACGAGGAGGTCGGCGGGGGCCACCAGCAGCCGCGCCAGCTCCAGCCGCCGCCGCTGCCCGACGGAGAGCGCCGCGACCGGCACGGTCAGGTCCTCCGCCCGGAACAGGCCGAGGCCGATGAGCTCGTCCACGTACTCGTCGGGATGGCCGGGCCGCCCCGCCGCGTACGCGTCCAGCAGCGGCTTCTCCGACGGCGCGGCCGGCAGGTCCTGCGGCAGATAGCCGACCGCGACGCCGTCGGGGCGGGTCACCGTGCCCCGGTCGGGGAGCAGGTCACCGGCGAGCACCCGCAGCAGGGTCGTCTTGCCGGCGCCGTTCGGGCCCGTCACCAGCAGCCGCTGCCCCGGCTCCACGCACAGGGCGTCCAGCCGCAGCCGATCCGCGACGGCGACGTCCTTCAGCTCGGCCACCGGCCCCCTACCGCGCGCCGCCCCGTCGCTCCCGGCGCTCCCGTCAATCCCACGGCTCCCATCAACCCCGCCGCTCCCACTGCTCCCGCTCCCATTTCCGCCGCTCCCGCTCCTGCTTCCGTCGGCCGTGGTCATCGGTCGGCCCGTGAACCGCAGCGGCTCCGGCGGCGCCGCCACCGGCTCCCGCCGAAGCCGCTCCAGCCGCTGCCGCGCCGCCCTGACCTGACCTGACAGCTTCGCCTCGGAGGACCTGCGGTGCTTGCCGAAGCCCTGCCGGGGGTCCTTCCCGGTGGCCGCGAGCCGCGCCCCGGCCGCCGCGACCAACTCCTCCGTCGCCGCCAACTCCGCCACGTACTCCAAGTGCTCCTGCTCCAGGCGACGCCGCGCGGCGGCCTTCGCGGCGCGGTAGCCGTCCCAGCCGTCGCCGTACCGGTGGACCGCGCGGGTGTCCCGGTCCACCTCCAGGACGGTGGTGGCCACGCGCTCCAAGAACGCCCGGTCGTGGGTGACGGCGACCACCGTGCCGCGGTGCGCCCGCAGCTGCGCCTCCAACCAGGTCACCGCGGCCAGGTCGAGGTGGTTCGTCGGCTCGTCGAGCAACAAGAGCTCGGGCGCCGACGCCAGCACGCAGGCCAGCGCCAGCCGGGACTGCTCGCCGCCCGAGAGCGTGCCTAGCGTCCGGGACCGCTCGACGCCGTGCAGCCCGAGGCCGTGGAGCGCGGCGTCCACCCGCGCGTCCGCCTCGTATCCGCCGCGCTCCTCGAACGCGGTCAGCAGCTCCCCGTACGCCACGAGGCTCGCCCCGTCCGGATCTGCGCCGAGGCGCTGCTCGGCCTCCCGCATCCGCCGTTCCAGCTCCCGCAGTTCGGCGAGCGCCGCGTCCACGGCGTCCTGCACGGTGCGGTTCGGACCGAGCCCGAAGGTCAGCTCCAGCGTCTGGGCCAGGTGTCCGGTGCCGCCGGGCGCGCTGACGGTGACGGAGCCGGTGTCGGGCGACTGCGCACCCGCGATCAGCCGCAGCAGGGTCGACTTCCCGGAGCCGTTCTCACCGATCACCCCGGCGCGCTCGCCGGGACGCACGGTGAAGCTCACCTGGTCGAGGACGGAGCGGGTGCCGTACGCCGTGGAGACGTCCTTGAAGGTCAATTGGGCGCGTTCGCGCATGGTTCTTCCCCTGGGGGTGTTCGAGCTCAATGTGATCAGGGCAGCAGAAAGCGACCACCGGCGGAGCGGTCCAACCTGGTCAGACGCTCGACGCCGCGGTGGCCGCGGTCCCGATCAGATGAAGAAGAAGAGCTTGAAAGCACCCATGCGTCCACCGTAACGGAGGCGCAGGCATCAGTTCGAACCGTTTTCCACACCCCCGGTACGGACCACTGGGCGGGGCCGGCCGGAGCTGCGCTGCCCGCTCCGACCGGCCCCCGACGGCTGCGGCTACCTCCCCAGATACGCGTCGTGGACCGTCACCGAACCGCTGTTGCCCTGCCGGTCGACGACGTGGGCACGCAGCGCGACGCCCTCGCCCGCCCGCGGGTTCACCAGCGTGATCCGCCCGCGCCGCACCGGCACCTCCCGCCACGTCGCACCGTCGTCGTACGAGACGTCCACCCGCAGCGAGGCCAGGTTCCGCCCGGCCGCCGCGCCCTGCACCGTGACCGGGAACGTCTGCCGGCGCCCGGCCGGCGCGGTGGAGTCCAGGCCGACGGACGGCGCGAAGCGCACCGTGGACAGCGGCAACGCGGTCTCCGCCGCCGCGGTGTCCGAGGTGAACGTCCACGAGGCGTCCACCCGTCCCGCGACCCGGGTCACGTCCGCGGACCGCCGTACGGACGAGGCGAGCGTGTACGTGTGCCGCCCGGCCGGCAGGGTGAACAACGGATCGTCCGGCCCCACCTTGTCCGTCAGCAGGTCGTCCTCGATCCGGGCGACCAGCTCCGCACCGCGGTGCAGCGTGGTGACCTCGCTCGTGGCCACCGAGTCTCCCGGGTGCCCGCGGCCGTCCGCGACCAGCGGCACCTGCCCGTACACCACGTCGCCCTGCCGGGCGAGCCCGTTGTCGCGGTCGAGCAGCGGCCCGTGGACCGCGGTGTTGAAGTCGATCCGATGGGTGCTGCCCGGCCGCAGCGCCCGCGGCGTCGGGAAGCCGTGCACGGACTCCAACTCGGGCCCGGTGGACCCCTCCGCCGCCAGCTGCCCGTACCGGACGTTCCACCTGACGCCATCGCCCGTGGACAGCCACAGATCGCGGTGGCCGACCGCCGGGTGGACCGAGGAGTAGCCGAGGCCGGCGCCGCTGGGCATCTCGCTGATCGGCATCAACTCGGCCCGCTTGCCCGGGACGGAGGCGCCGAGACCGGCCTTGACCCGGGCGAACTCGCCCCGCGTGTGATTCTTGGTCAGGCCCGTGGGGAACCGCCCGCGCTCGGCGCCGCGCAGCGCGTCGACCGCGACGTCGTAACGCCGCCCCACCGGACTCGACCAGGAGCCGTGCCAGGAGAACGTCGCCCGACCGTCGGGGGACGCGGGACCCAGGTGCGCGGTGCGCACGTCGACCCCCGCCTCCAGGGCGGCGTGACCGTCGTAGCTCAGCGCGTCCGCGCCCCGGTCCAGACGGTACGAGAGCAGCGACATCTCCTCCCGCGCCCGTGCGTCGGGAACGCTGACGTCGACGGGTTCGGCGGTGCGGGCGTCGACCGTGACCGTCGTCCTCCCCGAGACGTCCAACTCGGGCTGGAGGATCTTGTCGTACGTGGTACCGCCGGACCCGCCGGTGCGGTACGAGGAGGCGTCCAGGACGTAGCGGCCCTTCGGCAGTCGGAACGACGCCGAGCCGGAGGAGAGGTTCGGCCGGTGGACGAGGTCGGCGCCCTCGCCGGTGAGCGCGTACAGCACCGCGACGGCGTTCGGGTCCGGCTCGCCGTCGCGCCCGACGGCGGCGAGCGTGACGTCGTACGACTCGCCCTCGCGGTCAACGCTGACGGCGGTGCGGACCGTCTGGCCGCCGCCGGTGGCGACCACGGTCGCGTGGTACCCGCCGTCCTGCGCGCCCGCGACACCGGTGTCGGCGGTGACGTCCACGGAGACGCTGCCGCCGGCGGGCACGGTGACCTGCCGCCGCCCGACGGTGAACAACCCGGCCGGGGCGGCGGCGCCACCGGGCCCCGTGGCCCGGTCCAGCGCCAGATCCAGCGCGACCGCCGCGGCACCGGCGTTGCGGTACGTCAGCTTCCGGGTGATGGGGGCGTCGTCGTCACGCGGCCAGAGCTGCGGGCCCAGATCGAGCGAGGCGGGCGCGGCGGACACGGACTGGGCGGCGGCCCGGTCCACGGCGATGCGACCCGTGCCCTGCTCGGGGGCCGGATACGGGCCCGGCACGGCCGAGCCGACCAGGGCGGACTTCAACTCGGCCGCCTGCCAGCCGGGGTGCTGCTGCTTCAACAGCGCCGCGGCGCCCGCGACGTGCGGAGTCGCCATGGACGTGCCGGAGATGGTGACGTACCCCTCCGGCCGCTGGCCCACGGACCGCTCGATCAGGCTGCCCGCGGCGGACGCCGCGGTGACGCCGACGCCCGGGGCGGTCACGTCGGGTTTGACGGCGGAGTCCCCGAGGCGCGGTCCGCGGCTGGAGAACTCCGCGAGCCGCTCCTCGCCGTCGACCGCGCCGACGGTGAGCGCGGCGTCCGCTGCGCCGGGGGAGCCGAGGGTACGGGCGTCGGGGCCGGAGTTGCCCGCGGCGATCGCGAAGAGCACGCCGCTCTTCTCCGTCACCGCGTTGACCTGGGCTTCCACCGGGTCCACGCCGATGCTGTCCGTACCGCCGAGGCTGAGGTTGACGACGTCGGCGCCCTGTGCGACGGCCCAGTCGATGCCGGCCATGATGCCGGAGTCGGTGCCCGAGCCGAAGTCGCTGAGCACCTTGGCGTTCAGCACCTTCGCGCCGGGCGCCACGCCCTTGAAGGCGCCGCCCGACTTCGCGCCCGTGCCGGCCACGGTGGACGCGACGTGCGTGCCGTGCCCGTGCCGGTCCTCGGTACCGGGCGACAACGAGAAGTTCGCCGCGCCGACGACCTTGCCCTTCAGATCGGGGTGCGCGGCGTCGACCCCGGTGTCGAGCACGGCGACGGTGACGCCGGAGCCGTCGTACGACCGCTGCCAGACCGCCGGCGCCCCGATCTGCGCCGCGGTCGTGTCCAGGCTCGCCTTCTTGACGCCGTCCAGCCAGATGCGGGAGATCCCGGCGGAGGGCGCGGCGACGCCGTCCCGTCCGGTGCGGGTGAGCGCCCGCCACAGGGCGGTCCCGCTGTCGGGCGACGCGGTGACGGCGTCCGCGTCCACCGAGGCCAGCGTCCGGTGCACGGCGACCCCGTCCGCGCCCCGCACCCCTTCCCGCGCCTCCTTCGCCTTCGCACTGCGGTAGCTGACGATGACCTTCAGCCCGTCGGCGTACTCCCGCCTACTCTCCGGCCGGCTCAACTCGGCGACGTCGAACAGCCGCTCGTCCAGCGCACCCGCCGCGAGCAGCTGCTGTGCGTCGTACGGCACGACGTAGGTGCGTCCGCCGACGGTGTGCGAGAGCACGGGCACCCCTTCGCGTCCCTTCGCCCGCCGGAACTCGACGACCTGCCCCCGATCCCCGAGAACCACCCGGTCCCCGGTCACCAACGTGACGACGTGCCGCCCCGCCCCACCGCCACCGCCGCCCGGTGCGCGATCCCCACCAGGACCGACCATGCCGACGCTTAACGCCACCCCGAGACCGACGGCCACGCTGGTCCGCCCAACCCTCATCACCCGTCTACGCACGTCGCCTCCTGCAGCCGAAACCCGACCTCACGAACACGTCCGCCCCCGTCCGGGGAAGTATGTCCGCGCGCCCCGCCCGCTCAACGAGGTGACGACGGTGATTTTCCGAGCCTCAGGTGACGCGAGTGACGCCGTGTGCGCTGCCGCCGGGCGCCCCCTGCCGACGTCTCGACTACGTGATCCACTCGGGCCCAGGCATTGATGTGTGCAAGGGAGCGTCGGCGAACGTCATTTGCTCGACGCCGTAACCGGCCCGCGGGCGCCGAAACGCGCCTGCTCGTCGAGCCCCCCTTGCCCCTGCTCGCACCGAGGAGCAGGGGCTGTGGACGGCAGCGTCAGCCGTCGGCCCGGGCCACTCCGATCGGGCAGGAGACGCCCGTGCCTCCGATGCCGCAGTAACCCGCCGGGTTCTTGTCCAGGTACTGCTGGTGGTACCCCTCCGCCGGGTAGAACGGGCGGCCCTCGGCCGGGAGGAGTTCCGTGGTGATCGTGCCGTAGCCGGAGGCGGCGAGGACCTGCTGGTACGCGTCGCGGGACGCGGTCGCGGTTACGGCCTGGGCGGGGGTGTGGGTGTAGATCGCGGAGCGGTACTGGGTGCCGACGTCGTTGCCCTGGCGGAAGCCCTGGGTGGGGTCGTGGGACTCCCAGAAGACCTTCAGGAGCTGTTCGTACGAGACGACGGAGGGGTCGAAGACGACGCGGACCGCTTCGGTGTGGCCGGTGAGGCCGGAGCACGCCTCTTCGTACGTCGGGTTCGGGGTGTGGCCGCCCTGGTAGCCGACGAGGGTGGTCCAGACGCCGGGGACCTGCCAGAACTTGCGCTCGGCGCCCCAGAAACAGCCCAGGCCGAAGTCCGCGACCTCCAGGCCCTCGGGGTAGGGGCCCTGGAGGGGGGTGTCCAGGACGGTGTGGCGTTCGGGGACGGAGAAAGCGGGGGCGGGGCGGCCCGGGAGGGACTCCTCGGGCGTGGGGAGGACGGGCGCGCGGCGGGACAGGAACATGCGGATTCCTCCTCGGAGGTCGTTGTCCACACAACGCACGGGACGCCGCGGACATTCCGGAAGCGGTACGGGCAGGGGCCGGGCGGGTCAGCCGCGGAGCATCGCGGGGGTGCCCCCGTTCGCCTCGAAGCCGGCGACCGCGAGGTTGCGGTAGACCGTGTACTCCGCGGCCGGGTCCTCGCTGAGGGTCCACGGCAGGGCCCCGACGTGGCCGTCGATGTGGACGAGCTGGCTCATCGCCTCCGCCCAGCGCTCGGAGCGGACGAGGAACAGCACCAGCAGGTGGCGGACGTGGGCCAGCATGGGGTCGTCGGGGCGGGCCGAGTGGACCGCGTACAGCGCGCCCTCGACCGCCTTGGACACCACGGCGCTGCGGTAGAAGTCCTGCATGAGCACGATCTCGGGGGCGTGCTCGTGCACCGCGAACAGGGGGAGCGCCGCCAGCAGCGAGCCCCGGGGCGCGCGGGCCGCGGCCGTCGTGGCGAAGTGGTCGGCCTCCTCGCGGGAGCCGTGCCACTTCTCGCCGAGATAGAGCAGGGCGACCAGGTGCGCGCCCATGTGGTCGGGCGCACGGTCGATGACCTTCGCCCAGAGCTGGTCGAACTGCTCGTGGCCGTAGCCCAGGCCGCGGGCCACGGCCAGCTCGACGACGTACGGAACGGGGTCGTCCGGAGCGAGCCGCGCAGCCTCTTCGCAGACCGTGCGCGCCTCCTCAAGGATCATCCGGAAGTCGTCCTCGCCGACGGAGGACGACCGCCACGCCTGCTGCACCAGGAACTGCGCGTGCACCTGCGCGGCGCCCGGGTCCTCCGGGGCCTCGGCGCGCCAGGTGCGCAGCCAGGCACCGCCCGCGCCGGGCTTTTGGTGCAGTTCCAGCGACGCCGCGCCGGCGAACGCCTGCACCCGCTGCCAGCGGACCTCGCCGCGCGCCGGCGTGCCGGCGAGCAGCTGGGACGCGGCGCGCCAGTTCTGCGTGTGCTGGACGACCTCCAGGACGTCGAGGAGGTCCCGGTCCGGACCGGGGAGGCGGATGTCCAGCTCCTCCTGGCGCAGGAACCCGTAATCGTCCGGGTTCGCAGCGTCGGGGGAAGCGGGGTCGACCACCTGCAAGCCGCCGGAGCGGCGCCGGCGCACGAACGGTGCGACGACGGCCACCAGCAGGCCCACCGCGATCAGGAACCAGAGAATCTCCATGGCCCCATTGTCCCCAACCCGCTGCGGAACGGGCCACGCCCGGTCCCCGTTCCCCGCATCGGGGCACGGAGTTGTCCACAAGTGGGCCGCTGTCCACAGCCGAACACCGCGTCGCCGGGGCAGGACTAGTCTCGGGCCTCATGAGCCACCAGCACAGCTTCGACCACCTCGAAACCCTCGCCATCCACGCGGGCAACACGGCCGATCCGCTCACCGGTGCCGTCGTGCCGCCGATCTATCAGGTGTCCACCTACAAGCAGGACGGAGTGGGCGGACTTCGCGGCGGCTACGAATACAGCCGCAGCGCCAATCCGACCCGCACCGCCCTGGAGGAGAACCTCGCCGCGCTGGAGGGCGGGCGCCGGGGCCTGGCCTTCGCGTCCGGCCTGGCCGCCGAGGACTGCCTGCTGCGCACCCTCCTGGTCCCCGGCGACCACGTCGTGATCCCCAATGACGCGTACGGCGGCACCTTCCGCCTCTTCGCCAAGGTCGTCGCCCGCTGGGGCGTGGAGTGGTCGGTCGCCGACACCTCCGACCCGGCGTCCGTGCGCGCCGCGATCACCCCGAAGACCAAGGTCATCTGGGTCGAGACCCCGTCCAATCCGCTGCTCGGCATCACGGACGTCGCCGCGCTCGCGGAGATCGCGCACTCCGCCGACGCCCGGCTCGTCGTGGACAACACCTTCGCCAGCCCCTACCTCCAGCAGCCCGTCGCGCTGGGCGCGGACATCGTCGTCCACTCCCTCACGAAGTACATGGGCGGTCACTCCGACGTGGTCGGGGGCGCCCTGGTCGCCGCGGACGCCGCGGTCGGCGAGGAGCTGGCCTTCCACCAGAACGCGATGGGTGCGGTCGCCGGCCCCTTCGACTCCTGGTTGGTGCTCCGCGGCATCAAGACGCTGCCGGTGCGGATGGACCGGCACAGCGCGAACGCCGGCCGGGTCGCCGAGATGCTGACCAGCCACCCCAAGGTCACTCAGGTGCTGTACCCGGGGCTGCCGGACCACCCGGGACACGAGATCGCCGCGAAGCAGATGAAGTCCTTCGGCGGGATGGTGTCGTTCCGGGTCGAGGGCGGCGAGGAGGCGGCGGTCGAGGTGTGCAATCGCGCCCGGCTGTTCACCCTCGGTGAGTCCCTGGGGGGCGTGGAGTCGCTGATCGAGCACCCGGGGCGGATGACGCACGCGTCCGTCGCGGGCTCCGCGCTGGAGGTGCCGGCCGATCTGGTGCGGCTCTCGGTGGGCATCGAGGCGGTCGACGACCTGCTCGCCGACCTCCAGCAGGCGCTGGGCTGACGCCGGACGCGAAGGTGCCGCCTCCGACAGCGCAGAGGCGGCACCCGCGAAACTTCAGATCAGACTCAGACGAGCCAGCCCACGAAGTGGAGGACGCCGGCGAGCAGGTCGGTCAGAACGTTCATTGTTGCTTCTCCTGTGTCATGCGTTCACGTGCGTGGGACTACGCACGCGCCACGTGCCGAGCACGTGAGGGACGTGCACAGGACGCGGTCTGCAGCCCGTTTTCCTGCGCACCACAAGAATCGTTGGGTCACGGGCTGCTCCGCAGGCACATGTGTACTCTGCACCCGTTTCGGGGAGGGGGCGTCCTCCTGTTCGATTCACAGGCCACGCACATCGGCGACGCGGCGACCCGCCGCACCACGCGGAGCGCCCGCCTACGCCGGGACCGTCCGGCTACGCGGGGACCTTCTCGTCCACCAGCAGACCGCGGAGCTGTTCGCGGAACTCGGGGGAGTCGGTGTGGCCGTGCACGGAGACGGCGTGCGCCGTCGCGGCGCGCACCACTTCTTCCTCCTCGCCGGAGATGGTGAGAGTGCAGTTCACTTCACTGGGGAATTTGCGGCAGTCAGCGACTTTCCTGGTCATGACGACCTCCTCGGACGTACACCGCTCCTTCCAGCATAGGCAGCTTGACGGCGACGGTCACGGCTGGTGAAAGCGCAGGTCACGGCCCCTCGACCGGTGGCGTTGTGGCCCGGGGGCCGGCCTCCCATGGGGAGACCGTGGCGGCCCACACCGTGAGCACGGCGATCAGGGCGAGCACCAGGACCCAGGCCACGGCCCGGGCGGCGCGCCGGCGGCGCTGCATTCGGTCGCCCCGTTCGATCGCGCGCACCGCGATGTCGTTGGGCAGTGGCGGGTGCTGGGCGTCCAGCATCCGGCGCACGTTCTGCTGCCGGCGGGTCTCCGCGCTCATCCGCGTGCCGTCCGCGGTGCCGGCTCGGGCTCCGGATCAGCTTCCGGCTTCGGCTCCGGCTTCGGCTCAGGCCCCGGCGCAGGTGCCCGAGCCGGCTCCGGCTCCTTTGGCCGTCGAGGGCCGGCGGCGCTGGACCCGGCCGCGGCCACCGCCCGCTCGCACACCGTGTGGATCCGCTCCACCGGCAGCCCGAGCAGCGCCGCGGCCTGCTCCTCCGGGACGCCCTCGTACAGCCTGAGTACGAGGACGAGCCGTTCGCGCGGGGTGAGGCCTTGCAGCACCCCGCCCCGCGCCCGGCGGAAGCGCCAAGCGCCGCGGGCGAAGCGGACCGCGAGCTGCTGGCGGGTGCGGTTGTACGGATCCTCGCCGCGCAGCCGGCCCCACTCGGCGTAGGTGTGCGCCAGTGCGGCCGTCAGCAGGCGACGGGCGTGCGGATTGTCCTCCGTGGTCTCGGAGGTCAGCAGCGTGGCGGCATGCAGCAGCCGGCCCCCCGCCCCCGCCATGAACGCTTCGAACTGTCGGGCACGGTGGTGCTTCACCACGGACCGCTGCCGTTCGCTCACGTCCTCATCTAGGAACAGGCGCGCGCCCCGGGTCAAGACGTCGGCGGACATTGCCCGTGCGTACGGGCGTGCGCCGGCGCCGTTCGAGGGGGAAGGGGGCGCGCGGCCCCGGTCGGAGGTCCGGTGGACGTGGACCCAGGTGGTCGGCGTACCAGGGTCGGTCACGAAGGACTAGCAGGACCGGGAAGACCGGGAGGACCGGAAGGAACCGCAGGGGAAGGGGAGAAGGAGAAGGGGGTGGTCGGTCAGGTTACGGCAGGTGGCGCGTCCGCTCCGTTCTGGCGTGCGGACAGCGCCTGGTTGAAGCGGGTGAGCAGGGAGGTGAAGGACTCCCGTTCGGAGTCCGACCACCCGTCCGTGACCTGCTCCATCAAGGCTCTGCGCGAATCGCGCACCTCCTCCAGGCGGGCTTGCCCGCGCGGGGAGAGCTGGAGCACGACGGCCCGGCCGTCCTCCGGGTGGGAGGTCCGCTTGACCAGTCCGGTGTCGACGAGGGGCGCGACCTGGCGGGTGACGGTCGACGAGTCGATGCCCATCCCCGCCGCGAGCGCTTTCACGCCCATCGGCCCTTCGCGGTCGAGTCGGTTGAGTAGGAGGTACGCGGCGCGGTCCATGGAGTTGCGGACCTGGCCGATGCCGGCGAGCCGGGTTTGCTCAGCGCGCCTTGCGAACAAGGCGACTTGGTGTTGTAGGGCGTCGAGGAGGCCGGGATCGAGACGGGTCGTCATGTCCTGAGTAGTGGGCATGGCAATGGGCTCTCTTGTACGGGAGCGGTCGATTGGTGGGGGACAGAGTACGCGGCCCGCAGGCGGTCCGTACGGGCCCTGGGAAAACCGGCGGGGAAGCGGCGGGGATGCGGCGAGGAAGGGTGCAACCGCGCCGAACGCGCTTGCCGCACACGGTCGTACGCCCCCGAACGTGCTCGTCGCGCACCCGTCGTCCGCTCTCGAACGTGCTCGTCGCGCACCCGTCGTACGCCCTCGAACGCGTGCGTCGCGAAGCTGCGAGACTGGAGGTCATGAGCTTCACGACGCGCGGCACCTTCCCTCCCGTGATCATCGATGACGTCCGGGGGGCGCAGAAGATGCTGACCGGCGTCGCCCGGGTCACCGCGCTGGAGGGCAGCCGCTATCTGTCCCGGCTGGTCGCCGCGCCGGTCCACCTGAAGTGCGAGAACCTCCAGCGCACCGGGTCCTTCAAGCTGCGCGGCGCGTACGTGCGGATCTCCGGGCTGCGCCCCGAGGAGCGCGCGGCGGGCGTCGTCGCCGCCTCGGCGGGCAACCACGCGCAGGGCGTGGCCCTCGCCTCGGCGCTCCTCGGAGTCCACTCGACCGTGTTCATGCCGCAGGGCGCTCCGCTGCCGAAGGTCGCGGCGACCCGCGAGTACGGTGCCGAGGTGCGGCTGCACGGGCAGGTGATCGAGGAGACCCTGGAGGCGGCGCAGGAGTACGCGCGTACGACGGGTGCGGTCTTCATTCACCCCTTCGACCACCCGGACGTGATCGCGGGGCAGGGCACGGTGGGCCTGGAGATCCTCGAACAGTGCCCGGAAGTGCGCACGATCGTGGTGGGCGTCGGGGGCGGCGGGCTGATCGCCGGCATCGCGGTCGCGGTCAAGGCGGTCCGGCCCGACGTGCGGATCGTCGGGGTGCAGGCGGAGGGCTCGGCGGCGTATCCGCCCTCGCTCTCGGCCGGGCGGCCGGTCACGGTCGGGGCGCCGGTGACCATGGCGGACGGCATCAAGGTGGGCCGGCCCGGGGACGTGCCGTTCGCCCTCGTCCGCGACCTCGTCGACGAGGTGCGCACGGTCAGCGAGGACGAACTCGCCAGTGGGCTGCTGCTCTGTCTGGAGCGGGCGAAGCTGGTGGTGGAGCCGGCGGGGGCGAGTCCGGTGGCGGCGCTGCTGAGCGATCCGCACGCCTTCGAGGGGCCGGTGGTCGCGGTGCTGTCGGGCGGGAACGTGGATCCGCTGCTGCTCCAGCGCGTCCTGCGGCACGGGATGGCCGCCGCGGGCCGCTACCTGTCGCTGCGGCTGCGGCTCACCGATCGGCCGGGCGCGCTGGCGGGGCTGCTGTCCGCGCTGTCCGCGGTGGACGCCAACGTCCTGGACGTCAGCCACGTGCGCACCGATCCCCGGCTCGGGCTCTCCGAGGTCGAGGTGGAGTTGCGGTTGGAGACGAAGGGGCCCGAGCACTGCACCGAGGTCACGCAGGCGCTGCGGGCGGCGGGGTACGAGGTGGTCTCACAGGGCTGATCGGCTGATCGACGGATCTCCGGGGGCGTCCGAGGCTTTCCGCAGCTCTGGAGGCGGGCGCGATGTATCGCGTCCAAATAGGTTGAGAGACGCGATACATCGCGTTACGGTGGGCCCCTCGTCGCGCTCTGCCGGGTCTTGGCGACCCCGCCCGACCCCGCCGCGCTTCCATTTGCGGTGGAAAAGTCGGCCAAGTGTTGCAAACCTGGACATCTTGCGTGAGCGTGAATCACCCAACCGCCATCCTGGGAGACCCCAATGCCAGGCGCCATTTACGCCGAAGGTCTGGTGAAGTCCTTCGGCGCGGTCAAGGCTCTGGACGGCGTCGACATCGACGTCCCCGAAGGCACGGTGCTCGGACTCCTCGGCCCCAACGGCGCCGGGAAGACCACCACCGTCCGAGTGTTGACCACCCTGCTCCAGCCCGACGCCGGCCGGGCCGTCGTCGCCGGAATCGACGTTCTCAAGCACCCCAACGAAGTCCGCCGCTCCATCGGGCTCTCGGGCCAGTTCGCCGCGGTCGACGAGTACCTCACCGGCCGCGAGAACCTGCACATGGTCGGCCAGCTCTACCAAATGGGCTCGCGCGCCGCCAAGGCCCGCGCCGCCGAGCTGCTGGAGCGCTTCAACCTCGCGGAAGCCGCCGACCGGCCCGCCAAGACCTACTCCGGCGGCATGCGCCGCCGCCTCGACCTCGCCGCGGCCCTCGTCGTCGCGCCGCCCGTGATGTTCATGGATGAGCCCACCACCGGACTCGACCCGCGCAACCGCCAGCAGTTGTGGACCGTCATCGAAGAGCTGGTCAAGGGGGGTACGACGCTGCTGCTGACCACCCAGTACCTGGAAGAGGCGGACCATCTCGCCGACGCCATCGCCGTCGTCGACCACGGCAGGGTCATCGCCCGCGGCACCGCCGACGAGCTCAAGGCCCAGACGGGCGGCGAGCGCGTCGAGGTCGTCGTCCACGAACACGGGCGCATCGCCGACGCCCGCGAGGTGCTCCATGCCCTCGGCAAGGGCGAGGTGGCCGTGGCCGACCACACCCGCAAGCTCACCGTGCCGGTCACCGGCGGCGCCAAGCTGCTCGCCGAGATCATCCGCGAACTGGACGCCCGGGGCATCGAGATCGACGACATCGGACTGCGCCGCCCCACCCTCGACGACGTCTTCATATCGCTGACCGGCCACGCCGCCGTGGCGGAGGACGGCGGGGAAGAGGGCGCCGCGGAAGAGGGCGCGCCGCCGGCCGGCCGTACCGCCTCCAAGGAGGGCGTGAAGTGACCACCGCCACGAAGGTCGCCGACGTCGCGACCCCCAAGCCGCGCGGCGGCGTCGCCCAGTCGGTCTCCGACTCGCTCGTCATCGCCCGCCGCAACCTGATCCGGATGACCCGGATCCCCGAGATCGTGCTCTTCGGGCTGATCCAGCCCGTGATGTTCGTCGTGCTGTTCAGCTACGTCTTCGGCGGCTCGATCAACGTCCCCGGCGCCGGACTCAGCTCCTCCGGATACCGCGAGTTCCTGATGGCGGGCATCTTCGCCCAGACGGTGACCTTCGCCACGGCCGGCGCGGGCGCCGGCATCGCGGACGACATGCACCGCGGCCTGATCGACCGCTTCCGCTCGCTGCCGATGGCGCAGGGCGCGGTCCTCACCGGTCGCACCCTCGCGGACCTCGTGCAGACCGCGCTGACCCTCGTCGTGCTGGCCGGCGTCGCCCTCCTGGTGGGCTGGCGCATCCACGAGGGCGTCCCCAAGGCGCTCGCCGCCTTCGGGCTGCTGCTCCTGCTGGGCTACGCCTTCACCTGGATCGGCGCGCTGATCGGCCTGTCCGTGCGCACCCCCGAGGCGGCCACCTCCGGCGGACTGATCTGGCTCTTCCCGCTGACGTTCATCTCGAACGCCTTCGTGCCGTCGGAGAACATGCCGACCTTCCTCCAGACCATCGCGAACTGGAACCCCTTCAGCGCCACCGTCCAGGCCTGCCGCGAACTCTTCGGCAACCTGCCGCCGGGCTATCCGGTCCCGGACGCCTGGCCCATGCAGCACCCGGTGTGGGCGTCGCTGATCTGGTCCGTCCTGATCATCGTGGTCTTCCGCACCCTGGCGGTCCGCAAGTACCGCTCCGCGGGGAGCTGACCCCGCGCACGACGGAGAGCGCCCCCGGAGCCGGGCTCCGGGGGCGCTGTCGCGTACGCGTAGGGGTCAGCCGGTGTACGGCTTGGCGGCGAGGATCTTCACCGACGCCAGCTTGCCGTTCGGCAGCTCGTAGTCCGCGGTGTCGCCGACCTTCTTGCCGTTCACTCCCGTGCCCAGCGGGGACTGCGGGGAGTACGTCTCGATGTCGCTGCTGGCGTACTCGCGGGAGGCCATCAGGAACGTCAGGGTGTCGTCCTCGTCGCCGTCGAAGGCGATCGTCACGACCATGCCCGGCTCCACGACGCCGTCGTCCGGCGGGGTGTCGCCGACCTTCGCGTTCTCCAGGAGCTGGGTCAGCTGGCGCACGCGGAGCTCCTGCTTGCCCTGCTCCTCCTTGGCCGCGTGGTACCCGCCGTTCTCCCGCAGGTCGCCCTCCTCGCGAGCCGCCTCGATCTTCTTGGCGATCTCAGTGCGCGCGGGACCAGACAGGTACTCCAGCTCGGCCTTGAGCTGGTTGTACGCCTCCTGGGTGAGCCAGGTGACGTTCTCGCTGGTCTGGGTCACAGGTGCTCCTCGTAGGTACTGGGATACAAAGCTTCGCCCTACCCAGAAGCATGTGCTGCCACAGGAGGGCGAAACCACGACCCTAACAATTTCGTGCCGAAAGGGGGAGAACAAAAGCCATCAGATTGGCATCAACGCAGGTCAGGGATTGATCCCTGGGCAACCCGGCAGTGCTTTTTTCCGATGAACCACTGACGGCCGTCGGCCGTCGTCCGCGGGGTCAGCCGGCGGGCCGGCTCCGACGGCTCAGTCGTCGGTGCACTGCACCAGCTCGGCCGTCGTGCCCCGCGCCGTGGTCCGGATCTTGACCACCTGGTCGATCCGGGTCTCGCCCCGCTGGTCCACCCGGACGTCCAGGCGGCCGACCTCCGCACCGTCCGCCGAGCGGGAGCGCACGGTGCAGCTGCCCGTCGCGTCCGCGTTCTTGCGGATCTCCAGGTGCGCCTGCACCTCGGTGTCGGAGGTCACGTCGAACTTGATCATCTCGGCGCTGATCTTCTGCCCGGCGATGTAGTCGTAGCCGAACCAGCCGACCATCGCGAGGAAGCCCGCGCCGAGGACCGCGCCCAGGACCTTGAGGCGACGATCGGCGCGCTGGTCCGCCGAGCGCCCGTAACGGGACTCGGGAAGCTGCTCGCGCACGCCGCTCATGGTCATTCCTCTCCGCGTGGACGGGACGGACGGCCGGAATTTTCCGCCGCCCGATTCGGTCACTATAGAAGCCGTGCCGACCGACCAATCAATGAGGATCCCGCTTTGACTGAGCAGCTGCGACTGATGGCCGTGCACGCCCACCCCGACGACGAGTCGAGCAAGGGCGCGGCGACGATGGCCAAGTATGTTTCCGAGGGGGTGGACGTGCTGGTCGTGACCTGCACGGGAGGCGAGCGCGGCTCCATCCTCAACCCCAAGCTCCAGGGCGACGCGTACATCGAGGCGAACATCCACGAGGTGCGCCGCAAGGAGATGGACGAGGCCCGCCAGATCCTCGGCGTACGGCAGGAATGGCTCGGGTTCGTCGACTCCGGCCTGCCCGAGGGCGACCCGCTGCCGCCGCTGCCCGACGGGTGCTTCGCCCTGGAGGACGTGGAGAAGGCGGCCGGCCGGCTGGTGCGCTCGATCCGCTCGTTCCGCCCGCAGGTGATCACCACGTACGACGAGAACGGCGGGTACCCGCACCCCGACCACATCATGACCCACAAGATCACCATGGTGGCCTTCGAGGGCGCGGCGGACCCGGAGCGCTTCCCGGAGTCCGAGTTCGGCCCGGTGTACCAGCCGCTGAAGCTCTACTACAACCAGGGCTTCAACCGCCCGCGCACCGTCGCGCTGCACGAGGCGCTGCTCGCGCGGGGCCTGGAGTCGCCGTACGGGGAGTGGCTGGAGCGCTGGAAGGAGTTCGAGCGCGAGGAGCGCACCCTGACGACCCACGTGCCCTGCGCCGACTTCTTCGAGATCCGCGACAAGGCGCTGATCGCGCACGCCACGCAGATCGACCCCGACGGCGGCTGGTTCCGGGTCCCGCTGGAGCTCCAGAAGGAGGTCTGGCCCACCGAGGAGTACGAGCTGGCGAAGGCGCTCGTCGGTACATCCCTCCCCGAGGACGACCTCTTCGCGGGCATCCGCGACAATGCCTGACATGAGCGCTAGCGCAAACCTGGCAATGATGCACGCGACCGAGCTCGCGCAGGAGCTGGACAAGAACAAGGTGACCCCGGGCGTCCTGGGGTTCCTGATCTTCGCGGGTCTGGCGGTCGGGGTGTGGTTCCTGATGAAGTCCATGAACCGACACATGAACCGGATCTCGTTCGACGAGTCGTCCACGGTGACCTCGTCGGCGGGCGGCGGCACGGGGGCGGCGGGCACCGCGGACGACGGTGCCGCCGCGGACCGGAGCGCGACGAAGTCGGCGTAGCCCGCCGTCGCGCGCCGGTCGTGCCGGTCGTGCCGGTCGTGCCGTGAGGGGCGCTGGAGTCACCAGCGCCCCTACGAGCCGTTACGGCGTGGGCACGCCCATGACCTCGCGGGCGTGCCGGGTGGGGACCAGGCCCAGGTGCCACGCCTGCCAGCCGTCCTCCAGCCGTACGCCCCGGTCCAACATCACCACCAGCGCCTCCGCGCACTCCACCAGCTTGCCGTCGCGGCTCGGGTGCACCTCGCCCACCAGGCGGGACAGCTCCTCCTGCGCGACGACCCCGCCGACCTCCGTACCGCCGGGGGAGGCGAACGGCAGCAGGGTGCAGCGCAGGAAGCGGGCCCAGTCCGCGCCGCGGTCGTCCCGGTACGAGGCGAACAGCTCCACCGCCTCGTCGCACAGCGCGAGCGCCTGCGCCGGCCGGCCGTTCCCGGCGTCGATCAGCGCCAGTTCCAGACAGGTCCACGCCTCGCCGTGCGCGACCCCGATGCGGCGGAAGTCGGCGCGCGCGTCCACCAGGAGCTGGCGGGCGAAGCCGGAGTTGCGCAGGTTGCCGGTCTGGGCCGCGCGCAGGTCGCGGGTGACCCGGCCGGAGTGGTGGCGGGCGCACGCCAGCCCGTACACGTCCCGCATCCGGGAGAACATGGTGCGCGCCCGCTCCAACTCCCGCACCGCCTGGTCGAGGTCGCCGCGCTCCTCCAGCGCCTGCCCCAGGTAGTACAGCGTCCACGCCTCGCCGCGGGCGTCCTCGTTGTCGCGGTGGCGCGCCAGGGCCTCGCGGAGCCGGTCCACCGCGGGCCCGGAGTCCCCGTCGACCAGCCGAGCCCGCGCGAGCTGCGTCAGCGCCCACGCCTCGCCGCGGCCGTCGCGGGTCCGCCCGTACTGTTCCAGCGCGGTCGCCAGTTCCGTCTCGGCGCGCGGCACGTCGCCCATCCGCAGGCACACCTGGCCGAGCTGGAAGTGGGTCCACGCCTCGCCGTGCAGCGACTCGCCCTCCCGGTGCAGCTCCAGCGCCGTCGCCAGCAGGGTCAGCGCCTCCGCGAGGTTCGCCTGGTCGCGGCGGACGGCGGCGAGCGCGTGCAGCGACCACGCCCGGTCCTCGGACTGCTCGTCGGACGACTGGAGCGCGATCGCCTCGGTCAGCTTCACCGCCGCCTCGGTGAGGTTGCCCTGGTGGTGCAGGGTGATGCCGAGGGAGCAGAGCGCGAGGGCGGTGCCGGAGTCGTTGCGGGCGTCGCGGTACAGGCCGACGACCGACGACAGCGTGGTACGGGCCTTGTCCAGCTCGCCGAGCTGACGCGCGGCGATGCCGGTGCGCAGCTGCACCGCCCGCTCCAGCAGCCCCTTGTCGACGGCCTGGGACAGCTCGCTGATCTCGCCGAGCCGGTACAGGTCGCCGCGGAGCAGGCAGTAGTCCGCCAGCGCGCCCAGCAGGTTGAGCACCGTCTGCTGGTCGACGCCCTCCGCGTACCGCAGGGCGGAGGTGATGAAGCTGGACTCGTCGTCGAGCCAGCGCAGCGCGGACTCCAGCGACGGGAAGCCGTGCGCGTCGAACTTCCCGGCCCGGGTGGACAGCTTGCCGTCGACCATGCGGATCACGGCGCCGGCCAGGTCCGCGTAGTTCTGGATCAGCCGCTCCTGCGCGGCGGTGCGCTCGGCGGCCTCCTCCTCTTCGAGGAGCCGGGCGCGGGCGAAGGTGCGCACGGACTCGTGCAGGCGGTAGCGCGAGGAGCGCACCCGGTCGATCAGCCCGGCGTCCGCCAGCTCCCGCAGCAGCCGCAGCGACTCCGTCTCGTCGGTGGCGAGCAGCGCAGCCGCGGCGGCGGCGCCCAGCGAGGCGCGGCCGGCCAGCGCGAGCCGGCGCAGCAGCCGCCGCCCCTGCTCCGGCTGGTCCGCGTAGCGCAGCGACAGCGCCCGCTCGACCGGGTCGAGCTGCTCGTACGCGACGAGGTCGGCCGCGAGCCGGGTGGCGGTGCGGGCGCCCAGCGAGGTGCCGGCGACGCGCAGCGCCAGCGGCAGCCCGCCGCACAGCTCCCGCACCCGCTCGGTGCCCTGGGCGTCGTACGGGCCGTCCGCCGGGGCCGCGGAGACCTCCCGCAGCAGCTCCTCGGCGCCCGCGTCGTCCAGCGCGTCCACCGGCAGTTGGTGCACCCACGCCGGTATGTCGTCCGGCAGCTCCAGCTTCTCCCGCGCCGTGACCAGCACCAGGCTGTCGGAGCGCTCCGGCACCAGGGTGCGCACCTGGGCGGGGTCGTTGGCGTCGTCGAGGACGACGGTCACCGGCAGGCCCGTCAGGTGCTGGTGGTACAGCTCGGCGAGCCGGCGCACCTGCTGTTCGGCGGACGACCGCTCGCGGAAGAGCAGTTGCTCACGGGGCGCACCGAGCCGGTTGAGCAGGTGCAGCAGGGCGTCGCGGGTGGTGAGCGGACGTCCGCTGTTGCCCCGCAGGTCGACCACGCACGCGCCCCGGAACTGGTCCTTCAGATGGTGCGCGGCGCGGACGGCCAGCGTGCTGCGGCCCGAGCCCTGCCGGCCGTACAGCACGACGACCGTCGGCTTCGTCTCGGTCGACACCCGGGCCGCGTGCACCCACTGCGCGATCTGGTTCATCGCCTCCCGCCGCCCCGCGAACGGGCCCTTGGGCTCCGGCAGATGCCCGAAGGACTGCTCCAGGACGGAGCGGCGGCGGGCCGCGGCGCTGCGGTCGGTGACCCGCGGCCGGTCGGTGGCCTTCGCGGCGGAGCCGGTACGTCCGGTGCGTCCGCGTGCGCTCGCCGCGGCGAGCATCCGCTGCTGGTCCAAGAAGGGCCGGATGCCGCGGACCTCCAGCGCGGTCAGCCACTGGAGCCGCAACTGCTCGGGG
Organism: Streptomyces sp. NPDC047315; assembly: GCF_040643215.1. Taxonomy (NCBI): domain Bacteria; kingdom Bacillati; phylum Actinomycetota; class Actinomycetes; order Kitasatosporales; family Streptomycetaceae; genus Streptomyces; species Streptomyces sp. NPDC047315. Next base: position 166,864 of record NZ_JBEYTZ010000017.1, read on the forward strand.
CCGCCGGGCTGGCCGAGCGCGCCCGCCGTGCGGTGCGCCGCGGGCCAGTGGGCGGTGGTCGCCTTGACGACCGTGGCCGCGGCGCCGGCCACCGCGACGACCGCGCCCGCGCCGAGCGCGGTGCTGGTGGAGGTGTCCAGGGCGAGGTCGGCGCCGACGGCGGCGAGCGCGGAGACGGCGGTCACCAGCGCGGGCGTCGACAGGTTCCGCCAGGCGAACCGGTCGGCGAGCGGCGCCGTCGCCGCTTCCGCCTGCGCCGACGCGTGCTCGTACGCCGCGTACTCCTCGCCGACGACCTCGGCCATGGAATCGAGGGCGGACCGCGCGCGGGCGAGCAGGGTGCCGGTGTCCGTCTGCCCTCCGGTCCGTCGCGCCTCTTCCTCCACAGCGCGTACCAACAGCCGCTCAGCTTCGGCCCGATGGGTGTCCCGCATGGCAGCCCCCTCCCGTTGATCCGGTACGTGTGACGGCCCGGGCGGTGAGCCGCGGACGCGACCGGTGCGTAGGAGACCCGCACGTCGAACGCGGCTGGGCGCGCAGGACAGCGCTGTCCTGCGCGCCACGCCGCGCGACGGGAGGGGACCGGGAGACCACGGGGCCCGAACCTGGGCACCCGTCCTCGAAGGAGAGAGCGGGTCCCCGTACCCGCCCCTACCCGTTTACGTCATGCCCACGCCTACGCTCTCGCCGTGCGGCGGGCTGTGTTGCGGCGTCTGCGGCCCGTCTGTGGTTGTTCGCGCAGTTCCCCGCGCCCCTAAAACCCTCGGCCCGCAGGTAGCCATGACGGGGAAGCGAAACAGGGGGCGCTGGGGGTCCCCCCCCACGCCCTCTGGGCGTAGGGGGCGGAACTGCGCGAGAAACCCACCACCGGGCCGCGGAGACCAGCGCTCCCGCAGGGGAACGGCGGCAACGTCCACCCGCGAGCCGCCCGTAGGGCTACGGGCAGTGGATTACCTGGCCCGCATAGCTGAGGCCCGCGCCGAAGCCGAGGAGGAGCACCGGGTCTCCGGGCTGCAAGTCGCCCTGGGCGACGAGCCGTGACAGGGCCAGCGGCACGGAGGCGGCTGACGTGTTGCCCGCCTCCACCACGTCCCGGGCCACCGCCGCGTTCACCGCTCCCAGCCGGGACGCCAGCAGCTCCAGCAGACGGAGGTTGGCCTGGTGGGTCACCAGGCCCTTGAGGTCGGCGGGACGGCGGCCGGAGCGCGCGCAGGCTTCCTCCGCCACCGCGACGAGCTCCGTGGTCGCCCACCGGTACACCGGCTGACCCTGCATCATCACGTGGCCGTGGCGGTCCGGGATGGTGATCAGCGAAGCGCGGTTGCCGTCCCCGCCCCAGACGACCGGGTGGATCCCCGTCTCCGGTGCCGGCACGACGACCGCCGCGCCCGCGCCGTCGGCGAAGATGGGGGCCGTGTTCACGTCCGCGGGGTCCACCCAGTCCGTCATCCGCTCCGCGCCGACGACCAGCGCACAGCGGCTCGTTCCGGCCCGCACCAGGCCGTCGGCGATGCCGAGGCCGTAGCAGAACCCCGCGCACGCCGCGTTGACGTCGAACGCGGCGGTCCCCCCGATGCCGAGCAGCGCCGCCACCGACGCCGCTCCGCCCGGCATCGACGAGGGCATGGAGCACGTCGCCAGCACCACGAGGTCCACGTCGGCCGGGGTGAGACCGGCAGCGGAAAGCGCCTTGCCGGCCGCGTTGGCCGCCATCTTGGGTACGCTTTCTTCCGGGCCCGCGAAGCGACGTTCTCGAATGCCCGTGCGGCGTTCGATCCACTCTGCCGAAACGCCGAGAGACGCTGCCAGCTCCGCGTTGCGCACTATTCGATCCGGACGCGCCCCGGCGACGGCCGCTATCCGGGAACCGGCGCCGGGTATCTGGGCATTTGAGACCAAGTCAGTGTGCAAGGTGGGTCAACTCCAGGTACTGCTCGGTACCGTCACTGTTATTACACAAGTGAAGCCTTGTGGTTATCGTGGTGCTGCTGGAATGATGGCCCTTTCATCGACCGCGCGGTTGCCTAGTCTGCTATTCGGCCGATGGTGCGACTACGGGCCTTTGGGCGGTTGACCGATTCCTTCTGTTGTGCGGGAAGTCTGAGGGGGTAGGAGAGTTTGGTCAACGGGGACGAGTTTCCGATGCGCAGGGACAAAGATGTCCCAGAGGAAATGGTGAGCTCTCGCTTGGGTGCGGACCCGAAGCAGCGGTCCGCATTACAGGTGTTGACGCCGCGTGAGCGCGAGGTGCTCGCGGTCATGGCGGCCGGGGAGAGCAATCGTGCGCTATCTCGTCGTCTTGGGATTGCCGAAAGAACTGTGAAATCCCATCTGACGAGCATCACTCGGAAACTGGGATTGAAATCCCGGGTGGAGGTCGTACTCCTGTCCATTGGAATGTCGGAAGCCGGAACGACGGCGGTAGCCGGAAAGACGGTAGCCGGAAAGACGGAAGCAGCTCGCTCGGAGCACGCCGCCGGCGACAGACGGTAATGACGGCTCCCGTCCCGCCGTCGGACGCGGGACCGACCGGCCCGCACGAGGTGGCCGTGTGGCTGCTGTCGCTCCGGGACCACGCAGCGGCAGCGGCCCGGGCGGCCCACCTCCTGGACGCCGAAGAGGCGCGGCGCAGCGCGGAGTTCCGCGACGAAGCCGCGCGGGCCCGCTACGTGACGTCCCACGTGGGTCTGCGGGTGCTGCTCGCAGCGCACACGGGCACCGCTCCCGGGAACGTCGAGTTCACCCGGGAGCGGTGCGGGATGCCCGACTGCGAACTCCCGCACGGCCGCCCCGCCCTGGCCGCCCGCCCCGATGTGCACTTCTCGCTCTCGCACGCCGGGGACACGGCGCTGTTCGCGCTGGCGAGCGAGCCCGTCGGGGCCGACATCGAGTCCGAGGAGCTCGTACGGGACGGCCTCGCGCGGGCCGGTCGCCGGCTGCATCCGGACGAGCGGCGCGCCCTCGCCGAGGTGCCCGCGGCCCGGCGAGGGGCGGCCGTGCTCGGCTGTCTGGTGCGCAAGGAGGCGTACCTCAAGGGGACCGGTGCCGGTCTCGCGGCGGGGCTCGGCACTCACCATGTCGGTCTGGCCGAGGAGTTCGCGCCGACCTGGGCACCGCCGGGACCTGCGGGCTGGTCCCTCGCGGACGTACCGGCGCCCGACGGGTACCGGGCGGCCGTCGCCGTGCAGCACCGCACGGCGAGAGGCGAGAGCGCGGCCAAGGGCGCGGGAGCGGGCGCACCGACGGTGTTGCGGATCGAACAGCTCCGCCTCGGGTGAACCGCGGCCGGGACGTGCCCGGTCGTACGCAGCGGGCTCACGGCTGCCGTCCCGCGCGCCCCACCACCCGGTTCAGCCGGTCCATCCGGGTCGCCAGGCTCATCCGGCCCTCCAGACGGAACGCGGGCGGGCGCCGCCCGTCCACGTCGTCGAAGTCGTACTCGGCCGCCAGGTCGCCGGTGGCCAGCACCTGCCCGGACCGTTCCGCGGCCTTCTCGTCGGCGAGCAGATGGGCCACGGCCCGCCCCACGTACTCCGGCGAGTGCACGACGGACGCCGGTCCGCTGCCCATCGCCTCCCACGCGGCTTCCACCCGCTCCGTCCGCACGAACCCCGGGTGCAGGGAGACCGCGGCGATCCCCTTCTTGCGCAGGTCCTTCGCGAAGCCGCGGCACATCCGGTCGGCGGCCGTCTTGAAGATGTCGTAGCCGACCTGGCCGAGATAGGTCTCCCCGTCGGAGAAGCTGATGCCCACGACCAGGCCGCTGCGCTGCGGCAGCATCAGCGGCACCAGCCGGGCGGTCACGTCGTACTGCGCGCGCAGCGAGCCCTCGAAGAGGCCGTAGCGCCACATCGGCTGCTCCCAGAAGGGCGCGTCGAAGGCGACCTCGGAGGAGCGTTCGTACCCGCCCCACGCGTTGTTGACCAGGAGGTCGAGCCGCCCGGAGCCGGACCGCACCCGCTCGGCCAGCGCCGTGTTCTCCTCGTTCGACCGGTGGTCGCAGAGCACGGCGACGCCCTTGCCGCCGCGCCGGGTCACCTCCTCCGCGGTGTCCTCCACGGTGCCGGGCAGGTCCTCGGTGCGGGGGCCGCCGCGGGCGCTGCGGCCGGTGACGTAGACGGTCGCGCCCGCGGAGCCGAGCGCCAGGGCGACGCCGCGCCCGACGCCCCTGCTGGCCCCGGTGACCACCGCCACCCTTCCGCCCAGGTCGGGGGCGTTCCAGAGCTCACTCACCACGTGCGTCCTTCCGTTCGTCTCGTCACAGGTGCGCGGCGGCGTACGCGAGGCTGCGCGCGTACGCCGTCGTGTCGTCGATCCCGGGAACGCCGTAGCGCTCCCGCAGCTCCGGCATCGAGGTGGGCAGGACGCCGCCGCTGCACCAGGTCACCTCGCCGACGTCGCGCAGCACCGAGAGGTACGAGCGGGCCATCGGCGCACAGGCCGCGAGGGTCTCCGGGGCGAGGGCCGCGCCGTCCTTCAGCGGCGGCGGCACCAGCGACCGGCCCCGCTCGCCGGCGTGCTTGGCCAGGACCGCTAGACAGGTCTCGACGTCCATGGCCTCCGGGCCGTACGTCACCCAGAATTCGCCCTCCTCGTCGCCGAGTTCAACGGACCGCAGCACCGCCTTCGCCAGCAGGTCCTGCGGTACGAAGTCCATCCGGGCGTCCGGGTACACGGGGACGAACGGGGCCCTGCCGCGCGCCAGCCAGTCGGACATGACCTGCACGATCTGCCCCTTGGACGTCCAGCCGGTGGTGGAGTCCCCGATGAGGTTGGTCGGCCGGAAGACGGTGTGCGGCAGGCCGCTGTCGCGCAGGAGTCCTTCCGCCCGCCTCTTGGAGTCGAGGTAGTTGCGGCAGACGTTGTCCCTCCGCAGCTCGGCGCGGGCGCCGGGGGCGAGCGCCGCGACGAAGGCGCTGCTCATGAAGTGGACCGGCGCGCCGGCGCGTTCGGCGAACTCGACGACCCGCCGGGTGCCGTCCACGTTCAGGGGTTCGTAGGCTTCGGCGGGCAGGCCCCACTCGGTCAGGCCCGCGGAGTGGACGACGACGTCGACGTCGGCGACGAGCGCGTCGTAAGCGGCGCGGTCGAGCCCGAGGCGCTCGGCCGTCAGGTCGCAGCGCAGGACCGGCTCGACGGCCTCGGGGACCTGCGCGCTGTGCGCGAGGGGCACGATCCGCAGGTCACCCGCGCCGGCCTCGCGCAGCACGCTGCGACCCACCACGCCGGACGCGCCGGTCAGCAACACCGTTGTGCGGCGGCTCATGAGCGTGCGTCCTTCCAGTCCATGAGCCGCGTCGCCGCCCGCGCGCCGAGGTAGAGGGCCGGCTCGGGCGGGAACGACCGCGGCGGCCTGCGGTGCTCGCCGTCGACGAAGAGCAGCCGGGAGTAGTCGGAGTCCTTGCCGAGGGCCAGGTCGCGCAGCACCTTGCCGCCGGTGTGGGTGGCCGCGATGCCGTTCCCGCAGTAGCCGTACCCGTACAGGACGGAGCCGCCCGCGAGGGTGCCGAAGTGGGGCGCGAAGTCCCGCACCACGTCCGCCACTCCGCCGTACGCGTAGCTGAACTCGACGTCCGCCCACATCGGGAAGAAGCGCAGGAACTCGGCGTACAGCTTCCGGTACACCTCGGGGCGGTTCATGTTCCGCTGGCGCTTGTCCCGGCCGAAGTAGTACGGCGCGGGGCCGCCGGCGAACATGACGCGGTTGTCGCGGGTGAGCCGGGCGCAGGTCAGCAGGGACTTCGCCTCCACCAGCCCCTCGCGCCCCGCCCAGGGGACGCGGGCGAGCTGGCCGTCGGTGAGCGGCTCGCTGATCATCGCGTACGTCCAGATCGGCGCGATCTTCCGGCGGAACGGGGGGAAGGCGTCCATGTGCGCGTTGGTGGCGAGGACGACCTTGTCCGCGGTCACCTCCCCGCCGGTGGTGATCACGCGGGGGCGTATGCCCGGCTCCACGCGCAGGCACGGCGAGTCGTCGTGGATCGTGACGCCCATGTCCCGGACCGTGCGGGCGATCCCCCGTGCCAGCTTGAACGGGTTGACCAGGGCGCCACCGGTGCGCATGCCGGCCAACAGGGCGGGGGAGCCGACGAGTTCCCGCGTCGCGTCCTGCGAGAGGACTTCGGCCTGCGCCGCACCCATGCGCTCGGCCAGCTCGCGGTCGTGTTCCAACCGCTTCACCTGCGCCGGGCTGGTGGCCACCATGAGGTAGTCGTTGGCCTCGTAGTCGGCGTCGACGCGATGGCGCCGGGTGAACCTGCCGATCTCCAGGATGGACCGGCCGACCGCCCGCGACGCGTCGAGGGCGCGGTCCAACCCGAACTCGTCGACCAGCGCCTGGATGTCCTTGCCGACGGTGGGCGTGACGAAGCCGTCGGCCCGACCGGAGGCCCCGTACCCGGAGTGCTTTGCCTCCACGATCCGGATGTCGAGCGCCGGTTCGGCCTCCTTGAGGAAGTACGCGGCCCACAGTCCGGTGAAACCGCCGCCGACGATGCAGACGTCGCAGTCGACCCGGCCGCGCAGGGGGTCGCCGGGGACGACCTGCTCGGTGTCGTGCCAATAGACGACGTGTTTGTACGAAACCAAGGAGTGCCCCTCAGTAGGCCCCGTTGGAGCGATCGGTCAGCTCATGACAGGCCGCGGTGCAGGCCGCGGTGCCGGGCGCGATGCCGGGTGCAGTGCAAGCTGCGGTGCCAGCCCTGGTCAGACGGATTCGAGAATGATCCTCGAAAGACCTAGGTGGCGCTTTTCGAAGTGCCCGACGGTGGCGCCGAGATAGCGTTCGTAGTCGGCGACGACCTGTTCGCCCGCGCATTTCACGGCCGCGGCCCGGTTGGCTTGCAGTCGACGCAGCCATTCCCGGCAGGTCCGGCTGTAATGGTCCGGATCATTGCGCACGGTGACGACGTCGAAGTGCTTCTCGCTCGCCTCGATGACTTCGGACAGCGCGGGAATCTCGGACTCCGGGAAGATCATTTCAATGATGAACAGCAGGTCCGCGACGGTCTGTCGGTCCATCATCACGTTGTTGCCCTTGATGTTGGTCTGGAGCGCGAGCCTGCCTCCCTTCGGGAGCCACGTCCGGCAGCGTTCGAAGAACTCCCGGTACGCCGCGACGCGGGCGGGGCGCGTCAGACCAGTGCTCGCGAAGTGCTCGAAGGCACCGATGGAGATGACGGCGTCGTAGCCCTCGGCGGGCTCGTGGTCGAGCCAGTTCTCCACCCGCACCTCGGTCCGCGCGAGCGCGCGCCCGATCAGGTGCTCCGCTTGGCTGTCGCTGAGGGTGAGGCCCACCGCGTGACCCACGTCGTGCGCCGTGACCAGGCGGTCGAGGAGGCTGCCCCAGCCGCACCCGATGTCGAGCACGCGCCGTGCGCCGCCGGCCCTCGCCCCTTCGATGAGGTAGTCCAGCTTGCGCCGTTGGGCGCTCTCCAGGGTGTCGCCCCCGGCCGTTTCGTCCCCGGTCGTTTCGTCCCCGGCCGATTCCCCCGCGGCGGATCCGCCTTCGGCCGATTCGCCTTCGGCCCACAGGGCGCAGGTGTACGTCCGGGTCGTGTCCAGCCACAGGCCGAAGAACTCGTTGGACACGTCGTAGTGGTGCCGGATCGCTTCGGCGGTCGCGCCCTGGTAATCGACGGCGGTCACGCGGCGGAGCTGTCGCGGGTCGTTTCCTCGGCGAGCTTGACCAGTTCGCCGACGGTCTTGATGCCGGCCGCCCGACTCTCGTCGAACTGAATGTCGAAGTCGTCCTCGATGCCGTAGACGATGTCGGCTATCTGAAGGCTCGACAGGCCGATCGAGGAGAAAGTGGTGTCTGCGTCTAGGGTCACCGTGGACGCCTTGCTGCCGAGCTTCTTGGCGATGCGTTCACAGACGAGTTCAATGGTAATCAACGGACAACCTTCCCGTGCGGGTGCGTGCCGTGCGTTGGTCGAGGATTCTTCGGGGCGTGCCTGTTGCGGCACTGCCGGCCGCCGAGCGGAAATTGGCTGAGAGCGCGACCTGGTGCCGCGGTCGGCGTGATGATTTCGGCGGGGTGACCCCTGGCGCGGAGCCACGTTACCCGGCACTTCGCAAACTTGACCATTGCCCTTTAGGGCGATGCCCTTCGGGGAACGTTCTTGCTGACAAATGCGGGTTGAGATGCTTCAGTTATCCCGACAGCCCCGGTCCGGGCGGCCCGTGGATTCCGCAATGGTCCCGCGCCGCCCGCCGACGGCGCCGCCGCCGGGCTGCACGGCATCGTTCCGCACTCCTCCCGCCCCACCACTCCTCCCGCCGCCTTCCGGCGCGCCGGAAGGCGGCGGGCGCACGCTTCCGCAGTCAGCCAACTCCCGGGAGACGACAAGCCCATGGACGGCCGAGAACATCGCTGGTTCATACTCGGAGCGTCGCTGATCCCGCTCGTCGGGGTCCTCGGCGCCATGGTCCTGTTGTGGAACAGGATCTTCGGGTGGTCGGACGTGGTAGTGCTGGTGATCATGTATGCGATCTCCGGCTTCGGCATCTCCGCCGGCTATCACCGCATGCTGACCCACCGCTCCTTCGAGACCTACAAGCCCATTCGCATCGCCCTGGCGACGGCCGGCGTGATGGCCGCGCAGGGGCCGCCGCTGATCTGGGCCGCCCATCACCGCAAGCATCACCGCGTGGCCGACAAGGCGGGCGACCCGCACAGCCCCCACCTCGACTTCGAGCCGGGCTTCAAGGGCGCTCTCGCCGGCCTGTGGCACTCGCACCTGGGATGGCTCTTCGACACCGAGCTGACCTCGGAGCCCATGCGCTACTGCCCCGACCTGGTCCGGGAGAAGTCCCTGCGCTGGCTCAGCCAGCACATCCTCCTCGTGGTCACGGGCGGCGTGCTGCTGTCCGGCGTCCTCGCCTTCGCGATCACCGGCGGCGACGTCCGCGCGGCGCTGACCGGCATGCTGTGGGGCGGCGTGGTGCGCATCTTCCTGATCAACCACATGACGTACGCGGTGAATTCGGTGGGCCACTACTTCGGCCGGCGCCGCTTCAAGACCACCGACGAGTCCCGCAACGTGGCCTGGCTGTCGATCCCGTCGTTCGGCGAGGCGTGGCACAACAACCACCACGCGTTCCCCCGCTCCGCACGGCACGGCATGAAGTGGTACGAGGTGGACCTCAGCGCCATGCTCATCTGGAGCCTGGAGAAGACCGGCCTGGCCTGGAAGGTCATCCGCATCGACCCCGAGCGCATGACCATGCGCGAAGCCAACGTCAGCCGGGTCAGCGGCACCGCGCTCGACCAGCGCAGCCTGCTGGAGGCCCAGCAGAAGCTGGCCCCCATGGCGGACCGCGGCAACGGGACCGACGCCTCCCTGGTGGACGTGGAGTAGCGCATGCAATTCTTCGACGCCCTCACCCACGGGGACTCCCACGGCGTACTGCACGTGTGGAACGGTGACGAGTTCGAGCACACCCCCTGGCGCGACGTCGCCCGGGACGCGCGCCGCGCGGCTGCCGAGCTCCGCTCCCTCGGCGTACGGCCCGGCACCCGCGTGGCGTGCATCCTGACCAACACGCCCGACACCGTCCGCGGCCTGCTCGGGGTGTGGCTGGCCGGCGGGGCGGTCGCCTCGCTGCCGCTGCCCACCCGGGGCCAGAGCCCCGAGGCGTACGGCGAACAACTCGTCGCGCTGCTGGCCCGACTCGACCCCGAACTCCTCCTACTCGACGACGCGTTCGCCCCGCTGCTCCCGCAGGAGGTGACGCGAGGGCTCCCCGTCCGCGGCTGGTCGACGCTGCACGGCACGTCCGGGCCGCTGGAGCCGAGCCCGCCCGGACGGGACGACGTGGCGTTCGTCCAGTACTCCTCCGGCAGCACCAGCACGCCCAAGGGGTGCGCCCTCACCACCCGCGCCATCGAGGAACAGCTGGAGATCATCCTGCACCTGACCGGTGGGCGCCCCGGCGCGGACACCGTCACCTCCTGGCTGCCGCTCTCCCACGACATGGGCATGTTCGGGTGTCTGCTGTACTCCTGGGCGTACGACTTCGACTTCGTCCTGTCGACCCCGGAGCGGTTCGGCATGGCGCCGCGGTCCTGGTTCCGGGACATGTCCGAGTACGGGTCGACCATGACGGCGGGCACCAGCACGGCCGTGCACCTCGCCACCCGCGCCCAGGGCAGCGGCGGCCTCCCGAAGCCGTTGCGGCTGCGCGCCGCCGTGATCGGCGCCGAACGCGTCGACTGGGACACGCTCACCGCCGCCACGGCGAAGTTCCGGCCCTTCGGCCTCGCCGACACCGCCTTCCAGCCCGCGTACGGCATGGCCGAGGCCACGCTCGCGGTGACCGGGAAGCCGTGGGCGGACAAGCCGGGTTCGATCGCCGTCGACGGGGCCGCGATCCTGGACGGCACGGTGTCCGAGGTCGCACCGGACCACCCGCGGGCCACCCGACTGGTCTCCAACGGCGTCGCCCTGCCCGGGGTGTCGGTGCGGATCGGCGCGGTCGGCCAGATCGAGGTCTCCTCGCCCAGTCTGGCCAACGGCTACCACGGCGACCCGGAGCTGACCGCGGAGCGGTTCCGGGACGGCTGGCTCAGGACCGGCGACCTCGGCTTCGTGCGCGACGACGAGCTGTACGTGCTCGGCCGGGTCGACGACATGCTGTCGGTGAGCGGCCGGAAGATCTACGCGTCCGAGATCGAGGCGGCCGTCGACTCCCTGACCCACATCCGCAAGGGGTGCGCCGCCCTCGTCGACGCCGGCACCTCGAACGGCTCCCAACTCGTCCTGCTGGCCGAGCCGATGGGGAATCCACGGGACTACCGGCGCCTCGCCGAAGAGGCGGCCTCGCTGGCGATGGACAAGGCCGGAGTGGCCCTGTCGGAGTGCCTCTTCCTGCCGCGGGGCGCCCTGCCCAAGACGCCGAGCGGGAAGATCCAGCGGTTCCGCTGCCGGGCGCTGCTCAGCCAGGGGCTGGTGCAGCCACTGGCCCGGGTGTCGCTGGACTGAACTGCTGCGCCGCGACCGGGGCACCCCAGCGCGCCCCGGTCACGCCCGCCCGCCCCTCATCGGAAGGACGCACCACATGGCCGTCTCGACGCCCGCCGTCGGCATCGTGGGCACCGGCAGCTACCTCCCCCACGAGCCCATCGACCTGGAGCACTACCTGGCGGCGGGCCTGGAACTCAGCCCCATGGACCGCGGGCCGCTGTTCCGCCCGCCGCAGCGCCGCCACCACGTCAAGCCGGGGGACCGGGCCAGCGAGCTGATCGAGCGGGCCGCGCTGCCGATGTTCGACCGGCTCGGCCTCGACCCGGCCCGCCACGTGGACCTGCTGCTCACCAACGTGCTGCTGCCCGACGACCTGTTCACCGGCAGCGGCGCCGACACCGCGCACCGACTGGGCATCGCGCCCCGGACCGTCCTCGACGTGCACAACGGCGGCTGTGCCTCGTTCCAGTACATGATGGAGATCGCCGCGACCTTCGTCGGCGCGGGCCGGGCGCGCGGCGTGCTCGTCGCCAACGTCCAGAACACCGCGGGCCAGATTTTCGAGCAGGACGGGAACCGCTTCAAGCAGCACAGCCTGGTGGCCGGCGACGGCTGCGGCGTCGCATATCTGGCCGCCGGTGCGGAGACCGGCGGCCGGCTGCTGGGCGTGCGCACCAGGAACACCCCGTCGACCGCCCGTGACATCGGCATGGCGACGGACGACGGGCGGCACTACTGGGAGAGCGGACCGAGCGTCCTCGACGTGCGGTTCGACCCGGCGGTGACCAAGGACACCGTGGAATTCGGCAATCGCATCGTGCCGGAGCTGGTGCGGGAGCTGGCCGACGAGTGCGGTTTCGACGTCGCGGACGTCGACGCGTTCATCACCAATCAACCGAACCGCATCTTCCTGCGCAATTGGCGAACGGAACTCGACATCGAAGAAGAGCGTCATCTGAACACCTACGACCGCTACGGAAACCTCTACGGCGCCGCGGTCCCGGTGACCCTGCACGACGCCGTGACCCGGGGGCGCATCGCACCGGGCGATCTCGTCGTCACGGCCGGCTTCGCGCACGCGGGGGATTTCGCCGCCGCCTGCGCATTCCGTTGGTGAAGGAGGAATTTCCCATGTCCAACACCTCGATGGAAACCACCGAAGCCATCAGGCAGCCGAGCAATCGGCGGCACGCACGACCGGCCGTGAACGCGGTCGCCTGGGAAGCACCCGGCAGCATGGACATCGCCGAATGGATCGTGCAGGGACAGCGGCTCGGCACCCTCGGTCGCGGCATCGCCTGGTGGATCGGGGACTGGGTGAACTTCGGGAACAGCGCTTTCGGGGAGAAGTACGCAAGGGCCGCCCGCATCACCGGCTACGACCCGCAGACACTGATGAACATGGCGTACGTGGCGTCCCGCTTCGCCGTATCCCGGCGCCGCACCAGCCTGTCGTGGAGCCATCACGCCGAGGTCGCCGGGCTCGAAGTCGAGCAGCAGGAAGCGCTGCTGACCAGGGCCGAGGCGAAACGGCTGTCCGTGCGCAGCCTGCGGGAGGAGCTGCGCACCTCGCGGGCGCTCGCCCGCAAGGCGCACGACGAAGGGGGCGGCGGCGACGGCGACCCCGGTGCCTCGACGAACACGAAGAAGGCGGAGGCGCCGAAGAAGGCGGACGAACACAGCGTCTGCCCGAAATGCGGATACGGCCTGACGACGAATCCGGATGCGGGGAATCCGGATGCGGAGAATCCGGCGTGATCCGTGGGCGGCGGGACGCCCGGTTCGTACAACAGCATTCTGCACCGCCAAGAATCCCGTGTCGAATTCCTTCGCCTTTCGTTGCCTGTGGTCATCTCCCGACGTCGGGAGAAACAGGGTTCGGGCGACGAGATGCGGAAGTTGCCCCTGGGGCGGCGCCCTCTTTAGCGTCGGCCCTCGTCGTCGGAAGCTTCACGACGTCGTCGGACGCCTCGCGACCGAGTCCTCACCCATGGAGGAGTTCAAATGCCAGCGACAGTGGTCTATGTGCACGGTGCCTTCATCAGCGACAGCGCCTGGTGGTGGTCGTACGTCGCCGAGATCCTGAGCAAGAGCGATATCCAGAGCCGCACGGTCGACCTCCCCAGCTGCGGCCCCGAGGGTCCGTTGGGAAACCTCAGTGACGACGCCAAGGCCGTCGCCGCGGTGGTCGACGAGATTTCCGGCCCGGTCATTTTGGTCGGACACTCCTACGGCGGCGCCGTGATCTCCGGTGCCGCGGTCGGCAAGCAGAACGTAGAGCACCTGGTGTTCATCAGCGCGGTCGTCCCGGACGGCACTTCGGTGGCGGACTGCGGCTTCATCCCGGCCGACGACATCCCGGAGCTCGACATCCGCGACGACGGCACGGTGGGCGAGGGCGAGCAGCGCTTCAAGAGCCGGGTGCTGGAGAGCCTGCCGAGCCCGGACATGACGGAGGAGGCGGTCCAGCGGCTGACCCGCCAGTCGCTCGCGTCCTTCACGGACCCGCCGGTCGGCGAGGCGTGGCGGAACGTCCCGTCGTCCTTCATCATCTGCGAGTTCGACGCGGACGTACCGGTCGCGGCCCAGCGCGCGCACGCCGAGCGGACCGGCGCGGCCCACCAGGTCCCGACGAACCACTTCGCCCACCTGGAGCGGCCGGACCTGGTGGCCCAGGTGATCGTCGACATCGTCGACAAGCTCCCGGTGGCTCCGTGACCGTCGAGGGCATCCGCTCATCGGCGCCGTCGGTCGGGACATCGTCCTCCCGCCCGGCCGGCGGCGCCGTTGGCGCCGTTGGCGTCGAACGCCGCCCGGAACGCCTCATGGCCGGGCTGGACTTCGACCGGACCGTACCCCGGCGGCTCGTGCACCGCAGGGCCGTCTCGGAGGTCTTCCTCTGCGGATCGGCGCAGGTGGGACAGGACGAGTTCGCGGTCGCCGCCCAACTGCCGCGGGCGCACGCCCTGTGGTCCGACCGCACCGACGGCCGCCACGACCCGCTGATGGCCGTCGAGGCGGGCCGACAGGCCGTGATCCTGGTCGGGCACGCGCACTACGGCCTGAGCGGCGACCTGATGATGGTGGCCCGGTCGTCCTCGATGCGGGTCCACGATCCGGAGGCGTTCCGCGACGACGGCGCGACACCGCTGGAAGGCTGCTTCCTGCTGCGCCGCACGGACCGCGAACTCTCCGACGGCGGGCCGTCCGTACTGGCCCTCACCGGGGACTTCTACGTGGGCTCCAGCAAGGCGATGTCCATGAGCGGCACCCTCGTGTGCACTCCGAAGGACGAGTACGAACTGCTGCGCGCCCACTCGCGGGCCCGCAAGACGCTGACGCGCTCGCCGGTCGCCGCCCGCCCGCTGGCGGCCGAACTCGTCGGCCGCAGCACCCCCCGCAACGTGGTGATCGGCGAACTGCCGGACGGCGCGGGGCGACTCCCCGCCGGCGCGGGGCCGGGGGAGCGCGCCGGCCGGGCGATCATCGCCGACCCGCGCAACCCCGCCTACTTCGACCACCCGCTCGACCACGTCCCGGGACAGCTGTTGCTGGAGGCGTGCCGGCAGCACGCGATCGAGGCCGCGGTGGGCGCGTCGGCGCTGGCGAACCCCTCGTGCACGGTGGTCGCCTGCCGGGTGTCCTTCGACGACTTCGTGGAGCTCGACGCCGACGCCGAGTGCTCCGCCGTCGTGCACCCGCCGCGCGCCGACGGAACCGTCCGGGCCGAGGTCGAGGTCGCCCAGGCCGGGCTCCGCGTCGGCGTCGTGGAACTCGAACTCGCAGCCCCGCCCCCGAGCCACCCCTGATCCGGAAGGCGAACCCATGGCCCGAGCAGCAGACCTCCAGATCCTCGTCGTGGGGGCCGGACCCACCGGACTGACCCTCGCCTGCGAACTGTTCAGCCACGGAGTGCCGTGCCGCGTCGTCGACGCCGCCGACCCGTCCGCCGTCAAGGGCTCCCGCGCCATCGGCGTCTCCGCCCGCTCCCTGGAGGTGTTCGACGACTTCGGGGCGGCCCGGCCGCTGGTCGAACGCGGCGTGCGCAGCAAGGGCGCGGTGTTCTACTCGGGGCGGTCGGCGACCGGCCGGGTGACGACGGACGCGGTGCGGCACACCAGACACCCGTACATGCTCACCGTGCCCCAGCCGGAGACCGAACGGGTCCTCGCGGAGCGGCTGCGCGAGCTGGGCGGCACCGTGGAGCGGTCGGTCGAGCTGCGCGAACTGACGCAGGAGCCCGGCGCCGACGTCGCCACGGCGGTCCTGGCGCACGCCGACGGGACCACCGAAACGGTGACGGCGTCCTGGGTCGTGGGCGCCGACGGCGCGCACAGCACCGTGCGCAAGCAGGCCGGCATCGCCTTCGACGGCGGCGCGGCCAAGGACGCGTTCGTCATCGTCGACGTCCACGCCGACGGAGGGCCCCCGCCCGGCGAAGGCCACTACTTCTTCCACCCCGACGGGATGTCGCTGGTGGCGCCCCTGCCGGACGGCGCCTACCGCCTCGCCGCGACCGTCACCGACAAGGGCCGCTTCACCGACCCCGAAGCGGCCGTCTCCCACGTGCAGGAGCTGTACCGCCGCAGGATCGGCGCGCACATCCGGATCCGTGGACTGCGGGACGCCGGCTGGGGGGTGGCCAGCACCACGGTCCGCACCCGGCTGGCGGCGACGCTGCGCGCCGGGCGCTGCCTGATAGCCGGCGACGCGGCACACCTGTACGGCCCGGTCGGCGGCCAGGGCATGAACGGCGGCATCCAGGACGCCCAGAACCTGGCGTGGAAGCTGGCGCTGGTGAGCCTCGGACACGCCGACGAGTCCCTGCTCGACACGTACGAGGCGGAGCGCCTGCCCGCCGCGCGCGTGGCACTGGCCGCCGCCGACCAGCAGACCAAGATGAGCACCCTGCGCCCCTGGCCCGCACGGAAGCTGCGGGACCTGCTCCTGCGCGTGGGGACCAGGACCGGCAAGCTGGAGCAGCGCCTCATCCCCTCGCTCACCCAGCTCGGGGGCACGTTCGCCCGGAACTCCTTCTTCGGCTCGGCGACGGGGGACGTCGGCGGCGCGGGCAGCCGCATCCCGGACACCGCGGTCGACGGCGCCGCAGGGGCGGACACGCTCTACGACGTGCTGCGCCGCGAGCACTTCACCGTCCTCGTGCTCGGCGCGGGCGCCGACGACGAAGCGGCGGTCCGAAGGCTGAACGCCGAGCTGGAGAACGGGACGTCGCTCGTGCCGCAGCTGGTCGTCGTCCACCAGGAGAGCGCGCGGAAGCAGCCGCTCAAGGCCGACGCGGTCGATCGCGGCGACGGCCTCCACACCGCACTCGACGTCAGTACGCCCAGCGTCTACCTGGTGCGGCCCGACCAGTTCATCGGCGTCTCCTGCCCGCTGTCCCGCACCGGTCCGCTCACCGACGCCCTGGCCAAGATCCGAGGTCAGGGCGGACCGGTGGACGGTTCGGCACGGCAGGCGGGTGGCTCGGCACGGCAGGTCGGCGCCCGAGGGAGGCAGCAGTGAAGCCCTTCCGGTTCGGCGTCCAACTGGCGTCGGCGCCCGACGGCCCGAGTTGGCGCGGCAAGGCCAGGCGGGTCGAGGAGCTCGGCTACACCACCGTGTTCGTCCCCGACCACCTCGACGTGCAGTGGGGCCCGCTGGTGGCGATGACGATCGCGGCCGAGGCGACGACGACGCTGCGGGTCGGCTCCCTCGTACTGGCCAACGACTTCCGGCACCCGGTGCCCCTGGCCAAGGAGATCGCCACCCTGGACCTCGCCTCGGGGGGCCGGGTGGAGTTCGGCATCGGCGCCGGCTGGCGGAAGAAGGACTACGAGGCCACCGGTCTGCCGATGGACTCGGCGGCGCGGCGCATCGACCGGCTCGGCGAGAGCGTGGCCGTGATGAAGGACATCTGGCAGGGCGCCGCCTCCCGCCGCCGAGGCGACCACTACGCCGTGGACGTACGGCAGGGGGTGCCCGTGCCGAAGTCGTCCCCGCACCCTCCGGTCATCATCGGCGGCGGCGGTCGGAAGATCCTTACGCTGGCCGCCCGCGAGGCGGACATCGTCGGAATCAACCCGCGGATGACGGGCGGGCGCGTGGACGCGGCGGTCTCGGCGTCGACCGGTCCCGACGCCTTCACCGAACGCGTCGACTGGGTGAAGGCCGCCGCCCGGGAGCGCTGGGGCGCCCTGGAGCTCCAGTGCCTGACGTTCCTGTGCCGGGTCACCCGGGACCGGGACGCCTCGCTGCGGGCGTTCGCCCGCGCGTCGGGGATGCCCCCGGAAGCGCTGGACACCGCACCCGGGGCGCTGATCGGGAGCGTCGACGAGGTCTGCGACGCCCTGTGGCGCCGCCGCGAGACCTGGGGCCTGAGCTACTGGGTCGTACACGAGCAGGAGATGGGCGACTTCGCGCCCGTCGTGGCCCGACTGACCGGCCGGTGACCGGCACGGCCACCATCCCATCGAGGGACAGACGAACCGACGGACAGTCGAACCGAGGGGCAGACGAGGGGCAACATGACCATCGACCCGAGCACCGCACCCGTCGTGTGGTGCGACTTCGGCGGCGTCCTCACCGCACCGGCGCACGAGACCGCCGCGGCCTTCTGCGCACGGATCGGCACGACGCTGCCGGTGCTCGTCGGCGCCATGACGAAGGTGGCGGGGCACTACGGCACCGACGACTTCATGGAGCCGCTCGACACCCCGCTCGTCTCCATGGAGGCGTGGTCCGTCGAAGTCGAACGCGTCCTCCTGGACGACTTCCAGACCTCGGTGGACCTGTCGGACTTCGCGGCACACTGGTTCGCCGGACGGCCGGCCAACCACGAACTCATCGACCATCTGACCGAGTTGAAATCCCGCGGAATCCGGCTCGGCATGCTGTCCAACATGGTCCCGGCCTTCGAGCCGTACTGGCGGAAGATGCTGGATCCGGAGCTCTTCGACGACCTCGTGCTCTCCTACCAGGTGGGGGTGCGCAAGCCGGACCGCGGCATCTACGACCTGGCCGCCGCGACGGCCTCGGTCGAGCCGGCGGCCTGCATCCTCGTCGACGACCTGGAGAAGAACTGTCGCGGTGCACGCGAAGCCGGCTGGTCGGCGGTGCTTTTCGAAGACAACGCGACGGCCATCGGCCGGCTGCGCGTATTTACGACGCACGTGACGATGTGAAGTCCCGGGCGGGCCCGGTTCGTTGGCAGCGCCTTCAGAAGTGGCGCTGGAGATTCTGAAGTCGGCACATTGAGGTGGGTTCAGTGGAGCGCTCGAATACCCGTCGGAATCGGAAGAAGACCGTCGTCACCCTCGCGGACCGCCTCGCCGACCTGGCCGACGAGGACCGGTTCGAGTACGTCCTGGACCTGGTGTGCGCGGCGACGGCGGAATTGCTGGGCCAGGACGCCGAGACGGTGGACCCGCAGCGCGCCTACCGCGACTACGGCTACAACTCGCTCGCCGCCGTCGAATTGACCAATCAACTGTCGCGACAGACCGGGCTCCAGCTTCCGCTGACGATGCTCTTCGACCAGCCCAATCCGACGGCCGTCGCCCATTACGTGCTCTCCCAGGCGATCCCCGAGAAGCCCGTCGACCAGCCTGCCGGACCGGCGGCCTCCGCCCCCTCCTTCGACGAGCCGATTGCGATCGTGGGGATGGCGTGTCGTTTTCCCGGGGGTGTGGCTTCGCCGGGGGATTTGTGGGATTTGGTGGCGGGTGGCGGGGATGCGGTCGGGGCTTTTCCGGTGGATCGTGGGTGGGATGTGGAGGGTCTCTATCATCCGGATCCGGATCATCCGGGGACTGCGTATACGCGGTCGGGTGGGTTCCTTGAGGATGTGGCGGGTTTTGATGCGGAGTTCTTCGGGATCTCGCCGCGTGAGGCGTTGGCGATGGATCCGCAGCAGCGGTTGATGTTGGAGGGGGTGTGGGAGTCGTTGGAGTCGGCCGGGATCGACCCGGCCGAGCTCCGCGGTACGCCCACCGGAGTCTTCGTCGGGGCCTGCGGATCGGATTACGCATCGCTCGCCAGGACCCCGGCGGCCGGTCTCGAAGGCCACTGGGGTGTGGGGAGTGCGGGGAGTGTGGTGTCGGGGCGGGTGGCGTATGTGTTTGGTCTTGAGGGTCCTGCGGTGACGGTGGATACGGCGTGTTCGTCGTCGTTGGTGGGGTTGCATTTGGCGGTGCGGTCGTTGCGTTTGGGTGAGTGTTCG